>JAYUVI010000127.1:0-3258 GCA_043754135.1 Bdellovibrionales bacterium
ATCGCATCAAATAGCGCTTGAAAATTACCTTCGCCAAAACCCATGTGGTTTTTGCGCTGAATGATTTCATAAAAAATCGGGCCAATCACAGTTTTAGTAAAAATCTGTAGCAAATAGCCATCATGATCGCCGTCCACCAAAATCTGCATTTCGCGCAGTTGATCAATGTCCTCTGTCACATTCGGAATACGTTTTTCAAGCGATTCATAATAGGTGTCAGGCGTCCCCAAAAAATCCACACCATTTCTACGCAACTCTCTCACGGTCGCGACGATATCGCTCGTGAGTAGCGCGATATGTTGAATGCCGGAACCTTTATATTCATCAAGATACTCTTGAATTTGTGACTTCTGCCCTGTGGGCTCATTGATCGGAACCATGATTTTGTTACAAGGACTGCGCATGACTTTCGAGTACAGGCCGGTCGTGCTCCCTTTGATGTCAAAGTAACGGACTTCACGAAAATTAAAAATATTTTTATAAAAATCACACCATATTTGCATGTCGCCTTTCGGCACGTTGTTGGTGAGATGATCGATCACTTCAAGGCCCACGCCATGCGGAGGCACATCACCCGTCAGATTAAAATCAGTGGCAAAAACTTTGAAGGGATTCGCCGCTACGTACTCATCGACAAAATAAATTACTGAATCGCCAATACCATACACCGCAGGGAAGCTATGATGCCGCGAAGCCGGGCAAGGCTTTGCTCCCCGTGCAACGGCCGCTTCGAAAGCCTTTTGCGCGTTCTTTACACGAAAACCTGTGGCACACGCAGAAGGGCCATGTTGCCCACTGAACGTCTTCGCGAACGAATCTTCTTCACTATTGAGTACAAAATGAACACCGCCTTGAGCCCACAACGAAACTTTTTTGTGCTTGTGAGTGCCAACTTTTTTCATTCCCAGTTGGGTAAAAAGAGCCTCCAGTTTTTCTGGCTGAGGGCTTGAATATTCAATAAATTCCATACCATCGAGGCCGATGGGGTTTTCTACCTTAGCTTCTGGTTTGCCTTGCGTCATATGCATTGAAATCTCCATGTTGGCTCCTTAAGAATAGAAAGCATGTTTTCTCTATAAAGTAAAGTTTGGTAGACTTTTTTGGTGCCAGGTTCTTTTTCGACAGTAGACATAATATTGACGTCAGCCGTGGAAAAAGAACCTGGCACCTTTTATTTTGAAGGAGTGAGAATGTCTAGCAAAGTCGTTCAGTTTCAATCACAACAACCCAATCCCAACATGCCGCAAGTTCTTGATATTTCCCCAGAAGATGTTTTGAACCATGTAGATGCTGTGAAAATCATCGACGTGCGCCGGCCTGATGAGTGGGTTGGTGAATTTGGTCACATTGAGCAGTCTGAGCTGATCACTTTAGACACATTGCCCAGTCGTTTAGGCGATATCCCACAAGACAAAACCGTGGTGTTTGTCTGTCGTAGTGGCGGCCGTTCAGCTCAAGCGACAGCTTTTGCACTCGAAAATGGTTACACAACGGTGTTTAATATGCGCGGCGGGATGATCGCCTGGACGCAAAACAATTTTAAAGCAGTCGAAAAAAATGGGTCATGAGTAAGAAATTAAAATCAGTTCGTCGTGCTAACAATCGTGCCGCTAACTCCATACAATTAAGCGATGAGGTTTTCTGTAACCGCACACTGAATATGAAACGCATCAACTATATCGGCCTCGATATGGATCACACTTTGGTGCGCTACAAGAGTGAAAATTTCGAAGGTCTCGCCCACAAAATGATGCGCGAGAAGCTGGTTTCTAACAAGGGTTACCCCGCTGCTATTTCGAAACTTAAATTTGATTTCAAAAGTGCTATTCGCGGCCTGGTCGTAGACAAAGAAAAGGGTAACCTGCTCAAACTTTCGCGCCATACAGCCATTCGCCAGAGCTTTCACGGTCTGCGCCCGATCGCTTACAGCGAACAAAATCAAATTTACAAAAGTATTTATATTGATTTGAAAGACCCGCATTACGATAAAGTCGACACGACGTTTTCTATTTCATTTGCCAATCTATTTGCGCAACTTGTGGATTTAAAAGACTCCGGTCAATGCCCTCAGCTGCCCACCTATGGTGAGATCGCCGAAGATTTAAACCAAGTCCTCGATGAGGCTCACCGCGACGGCAGCTTGAAAAGTGTCGTACGCAGTAATTTATCTCATTACATACTTAAAGATGCTGACCTCGTAAAGGGCCTGCTCCGCTACCTAAAACACGATAAGAAATTTTTTATCGTGACCAATTCTGAATTTGCCTACGCCAAAACCTTGCTTGAGTACACTATCGACCCATTTTTAAAAAACGGTAAAACTTGGCAAGATATTTTTTCTTTCGTTATCGTCGGCGCGCGCAAACCCAGCTTTTTCTTTACCCATGCTGAATTTTATAAAATCGACGTCGCGAGTGGTGTTCGGACTCCGCATAGTGGCCCACTTGTGCCGGGCACGTACGAAGGCGGTAATGCCAATTTGTTCACTTCACAATTAGCCTTAGCGCCTGACGAAATTTTGTACATTGGCGATCACATTTACGGCGATATTGTACGCTTAAAGAAAGACTGTGCTTGGCGTACAGCCTTAGTTGTTGAAGAACTTGATAGTGAAATTCGCGGAATAAAAAAAGCCGCGCCCTATGTCGATAAAATCAATGTTCTGATGGCCAAAAAAATTCCCCTTGAAATTAAAATCGACTCTTTGATTTCTAAAAAAATTGAAACCGGAAAAAAGACCGATGAAAAACAAATTAATCAATTGATTGGCAAGACGGTCGAAATCGATCGCCAAATTTCTCCTCTCATCAAAAAGCACACGGCCATTTACAATCGTTGTTGGGGCGAAGTTATGCGCGTGGGGATTGAGGAAAGTTACTTTGCTTATCAAGTTGAACGTTTTGCTTGTATTTACATGTCACGCTTAAGTCATTTGCTCAAGCTTTCGCCTCGCTCATACTTTCGCTCACACAAAAGACCGTTCCCACACGAGCTACACTATTAATCTGATCGCCAGAATAATGATTATGATTTTCATAATCAAGCGGAACAGCTTTTCAGGTATGCGCTCCAGAATTTTCGTGCCCACCCAACTACCGGCGTACGTCATCGCCCATGCTCCGGCTAATAAAGTCAACCATGGTGCCAGCACAAATCCTAAAGACATAAACACAAAAACTTTCGCTAAATGCAGAAGTGACTGGCAAGCCGCTTGCGTGGCGACCATTCGTTTCTTCTCAATATTCTCAGTCAGAAATA
>JAYUVI010000128.1:0-5378 GCA_043754135.1 Bdellovibrionales bacterium
TCAGCGGGTACGCTAAACGATGCGACCGCTACAGGTACGATTAATAACGACGATATCAGCGGAAACGTGTGGACCGGTGCAACCAACAGCAGTTGGAACACAAACTCGAACTGGGCTGATGGCTCAAAACCGAATTCAGGTGAAATCGCGTATTTTGTGCCGGGTGCGTGTTCAGGTGCGGCTTGCAATGCGACCATCGATGCCTCGCAAACTGTTGGCGGTGTTTTAATTGGTGCCGGGTACACGGGAACGATTACACAAGCCGCGGGCCAAGCTCTCACTGTAGCGAGTAGCAGCTTTAACCAACAGGGCGGTACTTTTGTAGGTGGTGATTCAGCCATTACGCTGAGCGATGTGGGTGGCAATGGTTTTAATATCTCAGCCGGTGTTTTTACCAGCACGTCGGGCACATTAACTATAACTAATACGCTCGTCATTTCGAGTGGAGTCACATTTAATCACAATAACGGTAAAGTATCACTCGCGTCAACTGGCTGGACTGACTTCACCATCAACGTACCTGCAGCGGTTCAATTTAAAGATGTCGATTGGGTTTTTGGCGCAGCCGCCTATGGTGACACTTTGAATCTTACAGGCACTTGGACAATCCTTGGTACACTCACAATCAATACGGTTGCTGCCGGTGGTAATGAAAAGTGTAGCGGCGGAATAATCAATCTTTCGGGCAACCTTACAGTTAATAATTTTAATAACCAGGTCATTTTTAGCTCTTCGCATTGTGCTTTACGGTTTGTGGGCAGCGGTACGCAAACAATTACGAGTACGGGTGGTCACTTGCCTAAGGTAGAAATCGCAAGTACCGGCACTGTTGATATGACAGGTCAAACAATTAATTTTGGTGGCGGCTACACTTATACAAGTGGAGCCATTACAACCACCGGGTCGACAATTCGCTTCACGAATACCGCTGATGCTTATCCGATTGTGACGACTGCTGCTGTTACTTACAACAACGTCGAAATTGCATCTGGAGTGGCGCCGGGCGTGGCGGGTATAATTACTGTGACAGGCACTATGAATGTAGGTGGCAACCTCGCACTTAATTCGAATACCGCAGGTACTGGTAAAGAATATTTTAGCGGCGGTACTTTCAATGTTGCTGGCAACCTCAGTATTTCAAATTTTGATGCCAATGCTGGCGGCAGCGGCGCGATTGTATTAAATGGTTCGGGTACGCAAACCGTCACCAGCACGGGTGGCTACCTGCCCACTTTGACAATTAATAGCAGCGGTACAGTTGATTTTACGAATCAAACCGCGAATTTTGCGGGTCACTTCACTTACACCGCAGGCACAGTAGTGACCACCGGATCAACTCTTCGTTTTGCTGAAGGTGAATTATGCGGTGGCACAGTGACGACCAACTCATCGCTGGCGTTTAACAACGTAGAATTCACATACGGCTCAAATAACTGTCATTCGAATTTGACGGTTTCGGGCACTATGAATGTGGATGGTAACTTAGTTTTTAATACCCTTGCCGGCGGTACAAGCGAATTTTTATTAGGCAGCACGATCACGCTTGGTGGCAATCTCACGAACACAAATTTAAATGGTGGTACAACGAGTATTACTTTCGACGGCACTGGTACACAAACGATCACATCTTCTGGGGGCACGCTGCCTGGCGGCACTTTCACTGTCAATAAGGCGAGCGGCAAAGTGCAACAGTCAAGTGCGATTTCGCTCGCGACAGCGAGCCAAGATCTTACAATCGTCAACGGTGATTGGGATATGGCCGGCTATAATTTAACCGTCAGCAACTCGAGCGGGGTCGACAACGTTCTCTCGGTAGGTGATGGCGCCGGTGCAGCGGCTACTGCGCGACTCTTTCAACAATGTGCGACGCTCACTGCTGAGACAACGACTGTGAACGGTACAGATGGCGCAAACTATGGCGGCACTTTGGGTGCAGGCGTAGTCATTAGCAGCAACGCTGACGTTACTGAGGGCGCTAATTCTGTATTCACTGTGACGATCAACCCAACTAACTGCGCGGCTACGACATTCAATTACATCACCAGCAATGGCACGGCGCTTTCGCCGGGCGATTACACAGCAATTGGCTCGACAGCCATGACCATTGCCGCCAACACGGCGACGGGTTCAATTACAGTCACCACTATCGACGATATTATTTACGAGCCGACTCAATATATGACTGTGACACTCTCGAGTTTATTACCAGCGGGTGTGGCGGCAACGACGATCACCGCGAATGGTAATATTTTAGATAACGACACGACTCCGGTGATTTCAATTGCCGACACTTCAATCACCGAAGGCAGCTCGATGGTGTTCACTGCGTCGCTTAATAACCCGAGTGATTCTGCGGTCACGTTTCAATATACAACAACAGCTGTGACTGCGACGGGCGGTGGCTCAGACTACACGACGGTGACCAATCAATCGGTGACTATCGCTGCTGGTGCAACATCGGCTACGCTACCGGTAACAACGACCAACGATGCGACGTCTTGCGAAGGTAACGAAACCTTCACAATAGCTTTGAGCAGTATCGTCAATGCGACAGCGGGCACAATAACCGCTACAGGTACGATTAATGAAAATGACTTCCCGACAATTTCGGTGGCGAGCAGTGTACCAATGGTTGAGGGTCAGTCTGTGCGGTTTGATGCCACAGTAAGTGCTGTATGTGCATCTAACGATGTCAGCACCACTTGGACAGCGATCAGTCAGTCTGCAAAAATCGGTTCTGATTTGCCGGCGCAAACGGGCACAATCACCATTCAGAAAACGCAAACAACAGCCTCGTTCGTTGTGACGACGACCGACGACGCCCTGGCCGAAACGCAAGAGATTTTTCAAGTTGCATTGTCGGGTTCGAACGTCGGCACTCCAGCAGCGGCTGTGGG
Organism: Bdellovibrionales bacterium; assembly: GCA_043754135.1. GTDB lineage: Bacteria > Bdellovibrionota > Bdellovibrionia > Bdellovibrionales > UBA1609 > RBG-16-40-8. The sequence continues at coordinate 2,898 of JAYUVI010000128.1, forward strand.
TACAATTCTTGATAACGATTCAGGTTATAAAGTTGTCAAACTGGCGATGAACTACAATTCAAGCTGTGCGCTTTTCAACAATGGTTCTGTTAAATGTTGGGGCGATACGACCTACGGTCAACTGGGTGTACAAGGTGAACGCATAGGTGACGAAGCGACAGAGACCCCAGATAATTTAACAGCATTAGATTTCGGCACGGGTCGATATGCCACGCAAATAAGTTCGAGCTATCAACACGCCTGTGCCGTGTTAGATAACGGCGATTTAAAATGTTGGGGCAGAAATTTTTATGGAAATTTGGGCATAGGTAATTCAAACGACATGGGCGACCAAGACGGCGAGATGGGCGACAACTTACCTAAAGTCAATTTAGGTGTGGGGCGTACGGCCCTCAGTGTGGCTTTGGGCGCGAGCTTGACATGTGTTCTTGTCGATAATTTCAAAGTGAAGTGCTTTGGTTACGCTGCTTCAGGCACGACTGGCTATGGGGACACCGTTCAGTGGGGTGCTGCAGCGACCACGACGCCGAACTACATGGCGTACATTAATTTGGGTACTAATTTAACTGCAAAGGCCATTGCCGCTGGTACAGACCATGTTTGTGCAATTATTGACGACTCGACAAACGTGAACGACGACAAAGTGAAATGTTGGGGTCGCAATTACCTAGGCAGTTTGGGTCAAGATTTAGCAGCGAATGTAAATATTGGTGATGGCGCCGGCGAAATGGGCGACAGTTTACCTTATACAAATTTGGGTGCCGGTAAAACTGCGAAAGCTATTGCATTGGGTGCCCAATATAGCTGCGCTATACTAAATGACGACACATTAAAATGCTGGGGTGATGGCGCCTCTGGTCGATTGGGTCAGGGCAGCACCACGAACTATGGTACTTCGACTCAAACTATGAGCACCTTGAGCGCCATAAATTTGGGTACCGGTCTAACCGCCCTTAAAGTGGCTGCGGGTTACCGCCACGTTTGCGCATTATTGAGCGACAACACAGTTAAATGTTGGGGTGAAAACGCGAGTGGCCAATTGGGGCGCAATAACACCACCACTTGGGGCAGTGGCGCTAGTCAAATGGGTGACTTTTTGGCAGCGATTGACCTGGGTGGCGCAACCGCCACACAAGTTTTCGCTGCCGGTTATACGACGTGTGTTCGCCTGAGTACTGGTGCTTTGCGATGTTGGGGCGAAGGCCAATACGGTAGTACCGGTCTTGGCGCGGGCGACAATAAAGGTGATGCCGCGGGCGAAATGGCGGCGTTGTCGAATGTCAATTTAGGTGCAGGTCGCACAGTGAGCAAACTGGCTACCGAGACTAATCATTCAACTTCTGTAGGCTCACATGTCTGCGTGATTCTCGACAACAACGTCGCTAAGTGTTGGGGTTGGGGCACGTACGGTATCGTGCCGGGCCGACCTTATGTGGGCGATAGCGCCAGTGAGATGGGCAACAATCTACCGTTTATGAGTTTAGGTACTGGCTTAGTGGCGACCGATATCGTGGCGTTGTCGAACTCACTTTCTGCCAATGGTGAAGGCGGCTACTGCGCGCTTTTCTCGACGGGCCAAGTGAAATGTTGGGGTCCGAACACGAACGGTGGATTGGGTCTCGGTGTAGCCACTACGATTGTAAAAGGCGACGAGCTGAATGAGATGGGCGACAATCTCGCATTTGTAAATTTAGGTGCCGGTCGCACCGCCGTTAAAATAGATGGCGGTGGCCCTCTGGTTTGCGCCATCCTCGATGACAAGAGTGTTAAATGCTGGGGTGAAAACGGGAGTGGCGAATTGGGGATAGGCACGACGGTCGATTCAACTTCGCCGACGGCGGTACTCAGCTTTCCAACAGGTTTGTATCCGATTGATTTGGCTTTGGGTTATCAGCACTCTTGCGCTGTTATGAGCGACTTGTCGGTGCGTTGTTGGGGTAACAATGCTGGTGGCCAACTCGGTATAGCCAGTGTGGCCTCGATTGGTGATGGCGCTGGTGAAATGGGTAACAGTCTTGCGGCTGCGGGTATGGGTACTGGTCGTAAAGTGGCTGAGGTGCAAACTGGTAATAACTTTGAATGCGCACTTTTAGATAACGGTGGCACAAAATGTTGGGGTGGCGGTACCAATGGTCGTCTGTACAAGGGCAACACGAATGCCCTCGGTGATGGCGCCAGTGAAATGGACGACAATTTGACCGAACTGAACTTTGGCTCTGTCAGCACCGTGAAGTCGCTCGCCGAAATGACCAACACGACCCACGCATGTGCATTGTTTAATAACGGTAAAGTTAAATGCTGGGGTGCGGGTGCCTCGGGGGCACTTGGTTCCGGTACTACGTCCGATATGGGCGATAGTGCTGGCGAGTTAGGCGATGGCTTAGCTTTTATCAACGTGGGTACTGGTCGTACCGTGAAGTCTGTTTTTGCTGGCAACGCTCGCACATGCGCTATTCTCGATAACGATGGCTTAAAGTGCTG
>JAYUVI010000129.1:0-4703 GCA_043754135.1 Bdellovibrionales bacterium
AAAGCTTGTACGCGATAGTAGAACTTGCCGGGGCGGATGCCCTCCCACGTGAAAAAGGGATCCCAGCACGGGGCTTTAACGATGACTTTATTGAATTCGCGATCATGAGCCACTTCGAAAACATAGCGTTCGGCAGCGACAACTTTCTCCCATTTAAAAGTGGGCGCGTTGCTGATTTGAGTGGAGTATTTATTGAGAGCTAAATCGATGAGTCGTGTTTTGTCAAAGCTCGGGTCGAAGTTCGAGTTGAGCGCGACTGAACTTATATTTTCGGAAAATTGCGGAGTGTCGAGTTGCAATTCAAGCGTTGAGGCCGGAGTTCGCATCTGCATAAGGCGACGTCTTTGTGCGGCGATCATTTGCAGCTGCTGATCTTTGGCTTTTAAGCGAGCTTCGAACAGCACATCTGAGTCTTCGAAACTGAAGGGCAATTCTTCGTAAGTGACTAGAAAACGGTTGGCGCCAGTCCAATCAGTGACAAATTTTTTCGTTTCAGCTCGTACACGCCAGTAAACGACGCGTTCACTAAAGAGCTTCTTGTACGTTAAATAATTTTTTGTGGTTTCATCCGAATAGAACACGTGTTGAAAGTCAGGAGTGTAAGATAATTCAATTCGATAGGTGGCATTACTGTAGGGCTTAGACCACTTAAACTCGATTTCAGAAACACTTTTACCGACGAGAATAATGGAATCCTGTTGACGAGGGTAAACCGCCAATAGGCGACTCGATTTTGAGGGATCCTTAAATACACGCTGATATTCATAAGAAAAGTTAGCTGAAAAAGGTGAAATGGGGAGTTGCGTACGGTCAAGCGAACGCACACGCCAGTAGTAAATCCCGGGCGCGTCGACTTCGAATTCTTGCGAAGATTTTTTGGTTATAAAAACTTGGGGTTGCTCGAAGCTGCTGGTTCTTGACAATTGCACTTCATAAAGCTGCGAGTAGACCGTTGGGCCCCAATTCAGCTTGAATGGAGGCGGCGATGACTTCAGTAATATGGGGTCGGGCACTTCGTCGACGACTAAGCTTTGCGATAGTGAAAGCGGTGCACGAACTCCGATTTTGATCGTCTGAGTGGGCATAAACAGCGCGTCTTTGTAACGCTCATCAGAGCCGCGCACGCGCCAGTAGTATTGGCCGATGTCAGTGGGCTTCCACTTAAAAAATGTTTTTTTGATGGTTTGGTTGACGACGAGATTAGTGAAAGCTTTATTGGTCGAAACTTGTACAACATATTTCTCGGAGTTGGCGACCGGTGACCATTTTAGTATCGGGAATGCTTCTATGAACGGCTGGGCTCTGACTCCTAAAAGCGAGCTTAAGTTTTGAGCTGGGGGGGTCACGCTTTTAGTGGGTAAGTAAAAAACATTACCAACTAAGACGGGTACAGGCGAAGCCAAGATTTGTTTGGGCTCTAAGCCGACTTTGAAAGTCGAAGGTGAACTCCATTGTGCATCGGCAAAGTCGACTGAACGGACACGCCAATAATATTCACCCTGGGGCAAGTTATGCACGGGGAGAGCTTTTTCTTTAGTCTTGTGCGACTCAATGACCCGACTGAACTGAGGTGAATCAGAGATTTGAATCTCATAGTGCGAAGATATAGAACCCGGTTGCCAACGCAGTTCGACATCCGCACCGGCCTTCGTTGCCGTCTGTGCTGGATCATAGAAAAATTGAAAGCCGGGTTTGGGATAAATAGGTGTAGGGGCCTGCTCGCCCACCACATCAAAAGTTTGCACTTTGCTCACGCCGCCTTCAGCGATGATTTGCCAGTAAAGTTTGGTGTCCTTAGGTAGCCCGTAACTTGAAAACGAATCGCTATCGATGCGCGAGTCTTGAATAACATTTTTAAATTCCGGATCAGTCGAAATTTTAATTTTCATGCGGGTGAATTTTCGTGGAGTTTTCCATTGAAATACGATGGGTTTATCTTCAGTAAATTTAAATTTCTGATCTGCAAGGGGAAAGGTCAGCTGAATATTAGGCTTAGTGACATCAATAACTTCGACTTGGTCTTTCAACTCGCCCGTGTCGTCTTTACGAAGAAGCTTTTCGTCATTGCCACTTTTCACTTTAAGTTCTCCGGCGAGTACATTGAATACAAGATTATTGCCTTCGCCAGCATCGATTTTCACACGCGCGTTATCCCCATTCAATTCAGCTAATTTGTTGTTTGAAGTGATGAGAAGTTTTTTACCTCTTTCCACTTTGCCTTCGACTGAACCAAACCCGATATCGAGAGAAATAGAATCTCTTTTTTTGCTGATCACTACGAGAGAGTTCGCGGCGATGGTGATCTGCTCGCCTGTTTTAGTTTCTATCGTGACTGAAGATTTATTGCCGGTAAAAATACTGTCGCCTTGAAAAATTTTATTTTTGTTATCGAGAGGTAGCCATGACAAGGCCACTTCAAAGCGGCGTCGCACATCGTTTTCGGCTTGTGTCACTTCGCCGATCATTTCAAGATCGCTGTGGTCGGTTTGAACGATTCGGTAAATCCATCCGTCTTGCCATAAAAGCAAAGTGGCTAGCACCAACGTCACCGTGGCCCCGCTCAATATTTTGCGATCAGTTTTTTCAAACGTCTGAAAATTCATGCATTTATCTCATTAGTCGTATCGACAAAACCGAGGTCTGGTTGCATATCCAGAAGTCCAGATTTTCAGAGTGGGACTGCGAAACTGGATATCCCTAGCCGATAGATAGCAAGTAAATGAAACCCAAAAAACTAGGCATTTCGCTCAAGTATAAGCTGTTACTGCTTCTCACGGTCATTCCGGTCGTGAGTTTGACTATTTACATCGCTCTCGCCACAAGACTTTTCGAAGAAGATAAAATCGCTTATGTGAAAGACTCCAGTGTTTCTGTTGCGCGTTCGCTCGCGGTTCAATTTCGTATGGAGATTAATAGCTTCAACGAAAAGATAAAGCCGATTGTCGAGAGCTTTAATCTTAATGAGCAGAAATTTTCGACCTTATCGACTGAGCTTTTTGCAAAATTTGATCGTATTGACGGGCTTGTGCTAGTACAGCGCGCGCCGAACGGTAATTATTTAAAGTTGGGTTCACTAAAAAAATCTAACCAGTTCGGTGAAGCGTTTGTTAACGACCGGGCATTGCTTGATCGTATTCGAGCCGAGGCGACACAAACCGGTATTGTTATTACCGAAACTCCGTTCTCTGATATGCATCTTTTGGTGGCCACCGTGATCGGCGATGTTGCAGCCGTTAACCACATGGTGGTGCTGGGCTTGTACCGTGCCTCTGAACTCTATGGCGCCTTCACCAAAGCCAACATTTACAAACATTTTTTGATCGATAAAACAGGGCACGTTCGCTTGAGCCCAGCTAAAGCCAAGATGTCAGAAAAGGCCACGCACGAAATATTACAGAGTAAACTACCCGAAGGGGCTCTTGATATTTTTGACAAAAAAGCTCAGATAGTTTCCTACGCCGATGCGGGGGTAGCGGGCATGAAAATTACGGCCATCGTTGACCGAAATGAGGCGTTGGCAGCAGTGAATGCGCTTTTAATCAAATCTTTGCTTTTCTTTGCGGCGCTTATTTCATCGACCATCATCATCAGCGTAATTGCATCTGTGCAATTGACTTCGTCTTTGCGAGAACTTTATGAGGGAACCAAGCTTATCGCCAAAGGGCAGTTCGACGTACGCATTAAGATTCGCTCTAACGACGAGATTGGTGGCCTAGCCGAAGGTTTTAATTTTATGGCGGGTGAGGTTTCTCGACTTTTAATCGAGGCGAGCGAAGGCGCTCGCATGGCGGGTGAACTTGCAACTGTTAAGGTGGTACAAGAAACGCTCTTCCCGAAAGAAAAAACTGATATTGGTCAATACCATATTGTGGGCCACTTTGAGCCAGCAAGTGAGTGCGGTGGCGATTGGTGGAATTATTCCCAGATCGGCGATAAAATTTATCTTTGGATCGGCGATGCCACAGGTCACGGGGCGCCGGCCGCGATGGTGACGAGTGCAGCAAAATCAGCCGCGACAATTATTGAAGATCTGCCATATATCACGCCAGGTAAAGCTCTTGAGATTATGAATAAGGCCATTCATGAAACTTCGAAGGGCCGCATTTTGATGACATTTTTTGTAGCGGCGATCGACATAAAAACTGGTGAACTGACCTACGCGAATGCGAGTCACGAGCCACCTTACGTCATTCGTGCCCGTCAAGATGGCGGCAAAATCACAAAAAAAGACCTTGAACCGCTGATCGAAGCCCGAGGCTCTCGTCTGGGCGATAAACGATCGTCGCTTTACAACGAAGCCAAAGTGCAGCTCAAAGAAGGCGACACGCTTTTGTTTTATACGGATGGCATTGTTGACCTGATGAGCCCGAGTGGCAAGGCTTGGGGCGAACGCGGCTTTATTAAATCTATTTGTGATTCGGCAGCAGCTGGACCCACTGCTGAAAATAAAATGGTAAAAATGAAGGCGAATATTGCTTCATACAGAGAGTCTACTGCGCTTGTGGACGATATTACTTTGTTAGTTTGTCAGTACGGCGGAGCTGCTTAAATGGGAGAACGGGATTTGAGTAAATCACAAATCTACGAATCAATGATGAGTGAGGAGTTGCGCCAGCATGTCAACTGGGAGCACGTGGCGATTCACGAGCGAATTTCTGATAGTGATGTCATTAAACTCGCCCTCACGCAAAAAGCGGCGCACA
>JAYUVI010000130.1:0-4436 GCA_043754135.1 Bdellovibrionales bacterium
GTGGGAAGTCCAAATTCGCTCCGACATCGTCTGGTCTGACGGCGAACCGCTCAAGCCGGAGCAGATTAAAGACAGCATTGAACGTTTTTTAAAACCTGAAACCGCCGCGTTTCTCGCCTCTTCACTTTACGTGATTAAAGGCGCGCAAGAATTCAACACCGGTAAAATCAAAGATTTTAACAAAGTGGGAGTCAAAGTCGCAAAAGGTTCTGTTTTACGTTTCGAATTACTACGTCCGACATCTTACTTTCCACACCTCTTAACCATGTATCAAATGGGTCCTATCCGCAAAGAGCTTATTGAAAAATTCCCCAACGGCGATTGGCTGAAGCCCGAAAATTTTGTCACCGTCGGGCCTTATACTTTAGTCAGCTATAGACAAGAAGAACGCGTTATACTCAAAGCCAACCCGCGCTACTACGCCGGCGCACGCGAAGTCGAAAACATCGAAGGCGTCACCGTTTACGAACCCACGTCGGGGGTCAACATGTTTGAAACCGGCGCGATTGACCTTACATTTAATTTGCCAGCAGGTGATTTTGCTAGATTAAAAACCTTAAAAGAATTTCACGCGTCGAAAGGTTCATCCCCCGGCTTTCTCGCATTCAACGTCAAGTCACCAGCTGCAAAAAACCCGGCACTCAGAAAAGCTATCCGACTCGCTATCGACCGCCGTGAGATTGCCAAAGTTTTTCCGGCTGTCACAGCTGAACGTTACATCACCGCACAAGCTTTTAACGTTATGCCATCTGAAGATATTTACACCGATAAAGATTTAACTGAAGCTCAAGCCTGGCTTAAAAAAGCGCAGCTGCCCGCCGATTTCAAATTGGTGCTCAGCGCCCGCACAGAATCGAACCTCATCAAAGTCGCCGAAAACATTCAACACCAACTCAAAACTAAATTGGGTCTCAATACAGAAATCAACACGCTCGAAAGAGCCACGCTTCGCGGCTTGATGCGCGCGGGCCAACTCCCATTTTTCTTGTATGTTATGGGCTCTGACTTTCTTGACCCTCATTCGGTGATGGATTTCTATACTTCCAACTCCACACAAAATATTCTGCAATGGCAAAACCCCGCCTATGACAAACTAATCGAAGCCGCCGGCAAAGAATTTAACGAAAAAAAGCGCTACGAAATTTATCAAAAAGCTAACCATGTTTTAGTCGATGACGCCTTTTACGTCCCCCTCTTTGCTTATTCTTACCCCTATTTGCTATCTAAAAAATTCACCGGCCTAAATGTGCCAGCAATGTACCGCATCGACCTGCGCCAAATACGCTATAAAAAATAGTGTAAGTAGAACGTCACAAAAAAGCCTCTGTAGCACCAACTCTCTCGCCGACTTTTCGTTTATGGTAGCCCTCAACATAAGGAGGCTACTATGCAGCTACAAAAATTACTTCAGCCGATTAAACTCGGCCTGCTCATTCTCGTTCCCGCCTTGATCATGGCGTGCGACACCAGTGTGGGTGTGAGTTACGGATACTACGATGGCTACTATGATTCTTACCCAGGATGGTCCGTTGGCATAGGTGTCGGGAACCATTGGTCACATCGACGACCTAATTACGATTACTGCCGTTACGGCCGTTGCGATGCTCAAACTATAAACGGAGTGGATTCATCATCTAACACCCGCGATGCAGCACAGCTTTTAGCTAAAGACTTCAATGTTCGTTATCAAAGCGCTGTACAAATTCTCGACGCGCTTGATGGCCGCAACACCGAAGCTGTCGTTAATCAAATCGGTGTCGACATGAACGATCTACAAGCTCTGCAAAATAATCAATTGCCCTCAACCGGAACAATTGTGAAAATCGCCAACTACTTGAATGAACACCCGACCAAAATCAAAAACATGATGGTCAGTTACATTCAAGATATGCAGACTCAGCGATAACGATTTTTCACTCGCTGTACTTAGCGAGTGTACAGACTCTACTCGCTCTGTTTCATTTGCCGGTGGCAGCACCCATTTACGTGGGTCCGCTGCCCTCAGCATTACCGAGCATTGGGGCGCCTATAGGAGGCACGCCCCTTCTGTCTGAAGAACTTAAATTTAGCGAGGCGGTCGCCCTTCATAGCCCATACCTAAAGGGCGCCGTGGGTCCGGTTGATTACGTGGATCACGTGAATTGCCGTGCGACTCTCCAAGATTATTACAATCAACGTTCACACTAACTTCACCTGAAGCACCGCGATCTGCCGCTGCGTTGAGCTCTCTTTCAACGCGATCTGTACAGTCCCAAGCGCGACCATCGGTTTCAGCTTTTTGTACGGCTTTGATATCTGCTGTGAATTCAAATGTGCCGTTCGGCATACCGCTTGTGTACAAAAGATTTTTGCCATAATCCAAAAAGTGGAACAAAGAGTTCACGGTAATGACTTGGTAGATCTTTTGTTTCCGGTGCGATTGAGCGCCGCAGAACAATAAATTAGTAGCATCCCAAAACAAACCATTGGTCATACTGCAAGCCCATCGCTCTTTTTTACCCACCGGCGTGGCAAGCGTAGGTCTATAGTTTTCAGCCCAAAGAACATCTTGTGCTTGGATACGGTTTTGAACCGCATTTTCTGGGCGCATGGCGGCCGCGATCACTTCAATTGGCCATTGGTTCGAGTTCTGATCGAAGGTTTGATAATGGCTTACAAACGGTTCTTTTTGTTTCAAACCATTAAGCAAAAAGGGCGGCGCAATGACATTGTAACGTCGTTCATGCAAACCCAATTCGGACAAGTTACCATTCTTCAATACACGCAATATGCCGGCCTGTAATTCAGGGCTTGGCACGATAATCATCGCCTTACGAGATTTATCGTTTTCATCTAAAATTTTCGTATCCCAAAAGAAACGCTTCATGGTTTCGAAGTAAATGCGCGACTGACCGTAACGATCAGTTTTCTTATCACACTCCGCCAAAAGGTGGGTCATATAAACCCAATCTTTTACCTTCGGGTCTGTGTCTTTTTGATTCCAATTGCGCTTCACCAAAAAGCCGGCGTGCGAGTATTGCAATTTTTCAGGCGAGTAAGCGGCTTTACGACGATCCGAATCACCAGCCAAGTCATTCAAATAATCTTGCAACGGTTTTTTGGGGTCATCTTTCAAAATCTGAAACCCATCCATGCTTGATCCGCTTCGCGCGATCATCACGACTTGCATGTCGACACCTTTAGCGTTCATCTCTTTTTCAATTTCAAGAACACGATTTCGAAGTTCTTCATGCATGTAAGCAGAAGCTAAATCTTTAGAATGAGTGACTTCCTCCAGGTGGCAACCACCAGCATAGAGACGCTGTGCGTTACAGAGGATTAAGGCGAGGCCTATGAGCTTTAGAATATTCCTTTTCATGATAACTCCACTTTTTTCTTAAAATGTTCGTTCAAAATGATTTTTCAAACTGAAAAGACTTGGACGACTACAAGGCAGACACGTTGTGAATTGTCGTTACAACTTCGGAGCAAGGGTCACACGAAGTGCGACCCCTACTTTCAATATGCGATTACTTTTGGATAGGGTGCTGATCAGGGTACTGCGCGCCGTTGTCTTTACCTGGAGCAGTAGTTGAAGAAGCAGATGCCAAGCTAATCTGTGCAGACAAAGATTGTGCTGCGTTAGCTGAACTTGTGTATGTAGATACAACTGATTCTTTTACGCTGCCGCCAACTTTAGAGATGACTGCTTTTGAACCGTTGAACAAGTATACAGTTGAATTCTTCGAGAACTCCCAAACGTTGCCAGCGCTGTCTTTTACAAGAACTGAACTTGCAACCAATTTACCACCGCTCCATGTGAACACTTTGCCGGTAGAATCAACAATCGCTGAAGTAGAATCTTTAACGCTTGTCAATGTAGCTCTACCGCTTTGCACAGAGAATTGCCAAACGTTGCCAGCTGAATCGACAACCCAGCGTGAAGCGTTAGTTGCAGATGTGCTAGCTGCGTTTGCAGCAGATGTAGAAACAGCTGAACCTTTTTCGATGATCCAAACTGTAGAGTGGCTGGCACCTTTTGCAAGGTCGCTAGAAACTTTTGAAATGTCGCCTGAGAAAGCAACGAGTGAACCAGAAGCCGCATCTACAGATTGAACTGAAGTTGCTGAGCTTTGCTCACCGCTAGCCATGCTACCTTGTGACGAGCCCATACGTGCGCCTGGAGCTTGTTGTGCGGGGCCGTTACCAGCTTGAGCTGATACAGCGAGACCGACCACTACGAGTGATCCAAGGATTTGTTTAGTTACTGACATGAAGTCCTCCTGTTATTGTCCCTCTGTATTTTCAGAGGGGGTTGTTTAATTGGTACATCCAAAATCGCAAATTTTTTTTCGTTCAAAAGATAAATTCTCTGAAGCGAAATCAATTTGCTAGTGCGCGGATATACAGGATAACGCGCACTGCACAAACAATAAATTCGACGTTGTGTAATGATT
>JAYUVI010000131.1:0-2299 GCA_043754135.1 Bdellovibrionales bacterium
TTGATATTTTTATTGATGGTTTAGATTTTTTTGAGCTTGAATTACGACAAAAACTTTTTGAGCACTGTCATAAATATCGTATTCGCGCCATGACCGCGGCACCCATTGGCGCTGGCGTGAGCATTTTGCATTTTACCCCTGGCGGCATGAGCTTTGATGACTATTTTGGTTTTCAACGTTGCGACTACTCCGAAAATGTTCTGCGCTTTCTCGCTGGCCTTTCACCTTCATTTCAGCAAAGAAAATATTTAATGGTGCCCGATGTTTTTAGTATTGAAACTAAACAAGCGCCTTCACTTATTATGGGCTGCCTACTCTCTTCAGCCGTGGTCGCAACTGAATTTCTAAAAGTGGTGCTTAAACGTGGGGACGTGCGATCTGCACCTTGGAGTATTCACTACGATGCCTACAATCAAACACTCAAAAAGCATCGTCTGCATTTTGGATCTAAAAACCCTGTTTTTAAATTTAAGCTCTACTGGCTTCGAAAAATGTTAAAGCTTTAAGGCACGGATCTTAAAGATAATCCGTAACGTAGAATAAAAACATCAGGGAAGTGGCTTCCCATTTAGTCGGGTCGAAATTTCTTTACTTAACGGCAACAATGGCGGGTGATCTTAACGGTGATGGCATGAAAAATCTTGACCCTCATTTTACCGTAGCCTTAGCCACGGCGTCGTGGCCGATCCACATTGCGGCGGCGCGGGGCTGCCATAATTCTTGAAACATAATTTTTCCACAAGCACGAAAAACCGTTTCGCTTAGATCAGCAGTCATTAAATTCTTTTGGTCTTTATGCATTTCGATTAATGAGGTCGAGGCGGTGCGCATGTAATCCATTTGTTCGGGGCCGTTGTGTTGTGGCCAGCCTTCGAACTTTGGCCACGCGCGCACTTCTTTATTAGTGAGATAATTTTGCGTGAGTTGGTCGATGTCTTCGAGAGAAAACTCATCTTTTAGTTTAGCTTTGCAGCGGGCAAGTAACTCTTTTACTTCAGTGTTGGCGCTAGCTTCTTTTTTTAGTGCACGCACGAGAGGGTAAAGCACGACTTCAACGCCGAGAAAAATACTGCTCGAATTAGTTAAAATTTCGGGCACGTTGAAAACCGTGGTGAGAACGCCTTTTTGTGACGCTTCTTGCGCGATTTCTTCGAGTCGGCATTTGGCAAAGCCCTGTAGGTAAGGCGAGTATGAGTACCACTCGTACTTGTCGCCGACGAGCACTTCATTACCGTGGTAACCATAGGCTGTGTAGCGAACTTGGCCGCCGTTTTTTTCAATTTTGCCGCGCAACTCTTGGCTTAAGTCGATCAAGTGGTGCAGTGTTTCTGCCGTGACTTCTTGAAAGCTTTTTTCGCAAAGGCGACCAATTTCGCAATCCCAAAACATTTTGCTCGAGGTGTAGCGCGCGCCAGTGCCTTTAAAAACTTTATTGGCAATCGGCATAACCACTTTCGCGCGCGGAAAACCACCCGCCATAGTGTGCACAAAAATCAAATTGCCTTTCATATTCACGAGTTGTTCGGCTTGTTTCAAAAACTCCTTCACGGAAAGGCGAAAGCGTTCGCGACCGCGACCTTGGCTTTCTTCAATGCTGCGCCAGTCGAGTTTCGCGTTTTCCCAGCCGGTGAGGCCGTATTCTTTGAGTTGATCAACAGGCCGTACGCCGTTTTTGTCGGGTTCGAGATCGAAGCCGGCTTCGAGCGGTACATTGATCAATGGTTTCTGATCAGCTTTAGCGACGATTTCTTCAGCGGTGAGTGCACGCAGCTGTTGGTTTTCATCGCGTCGGCCGACGGTCGAGTAAATAATTTTTAGGCCAGCTTTTTTAGCTTCATCGATAATGCCGTTCACATAGCCGCGTTCAAAAACTTCACCGAAAACAACAAGTGTGTCGCCGGCTTTAAATTGAGCGCTGTGAGTGATGTCGCGAATAGGTGTAAAATGTGTCATGTGTGGCCTCCGTTAGTCGCTTGTGTGAGCCAATCGCATACTTTATGCGAACGCCCTGCGTGCTCGACAATTTTGGCCTGCAAGGCCGTGAGCACTTGAGTTTGTTTAATCTGTTCTAAGCGCAGTTCAAGGGTTTTTTCGAAGTCTTGGGCGTCTAGCACCGCTTTAACTGCAGCCAAAGGGGCATGGGCGCGAGTTTCGAGCAGCACTGACTGGAATTGTACCGCTTCGCGATTATTCGTGTGGTAAGGGCCGACGAGTGTCGGTAGGCCGGCGGCGAGAGGCTCCATCACGCTGTGTACTTTGCTGCGAAACGAGCCGCCGACAAAGGCCAGCTGACCGCGGG
>JAYUVI010000132.1:0-3367 GCA_043754135.1 Bdellovibrionales bacterium
TGCTATTAGAAAAAGGTTTTATATCGGCCACAGAACTCGAAGACGGTTTGAAAAACCAAGAAGGCAAACCAATAGGCACTCACCTAATTGAAACTTCAAGTCTGAGCCCACATGCCGTCGAAATAATAAAAAATGAACAAATGCTAATTCGTATTTCAAAAACCATTCAAAACACCAGTGTGAAAATTAAATTTACCGAAAGACGCTTCAATGCTGACGATAACGTCATTGATGCCTATTTGTTCACACAGTTACTCAGTGACTGGATTTGTTCTAAACTCACCATTGAGTGGCTGCGCTCGTTTTATACTCCTTGGCTTGAAAACCCCGTCGCCGCCGGCGCCGAAGCAAGCAAACTTAATATTCTTAAAGATCTACCGGTGGCCACGCACTTTTCACGCATTCTCAATCGCGAAGAATGGCCGCATAAATTGCAAGATATTATTGCGACCAACCCAGATCAAGAAGATGAAGTTTTACGTGGACTGCATTTTTTTGCGTTACAAAGGGTAGTTGTTTTTGCCGATAAAATATTGAACGGTGAAAACTTTGAAAGTAAAACCGCGCGTGCTCATAAAATTCTCGACCATATACAAGACAAAAATCACTACGAAGTTTTGGGCCTCAGTAACAACGCCAGGCCGACTGAAATTCAACGCGCTTACCACGAACTCGCTAAAAATTTTCACCCTGATAAATTGCACCCACAATGCCCAAGCGAACTGCGCGAGATGACTCAACGGATTTTTACCATTATGACTGAGGCCCATCAAACTCTCAGTAATGAATCAAGACGCAATCTTTATAATGCTTCACTCCAACTCGGTTTAGCTGACGAAGTTTTACGGGTGGAGGGCCGCTTCGACGAAGCCTTTCAACTACTGAAATCCAGCAAGCACCGCGATGCCCGACGCGCTCTTGAAAAAGTTATGAAAATGAAAGGCGTGCGCAGCGACGTTGTCGTTTATTACATTTGGGCACTCATCAAAGATAAACGGCGTTCTGGCGACCTAGCTGAGCTCGCCACAAGGGTAGAAACTAATCTAAATCGTGTAGCCCACGAAGATCGGCATAGTGCCGTTTATTTTTTCGTCAAAGGCATGCATTACGAACTCACCGGCCAAATTCAAAAAGCCTATCAATTCTTAAAACACTCAGCGACACTTGACCCGCAATTCCTCGAACCTAAAAGAGAAATGGCATTCATTAAGCAGCACTATGCTAAAAAGCCCTCCACTTTTACCGACGATATTTCAGTCGTCGTCACACAATTTTTCAAAAAGAAATCCAGCTGAGCTGGTAGCTAAGCTATTGCGTTTTAAATAGCCGCGCTATTTGGGTTTAAAAAGTGCCTTAACAAATTGTTTGCGGCCTTCTTCGACTTCGGCAGCGTCTTCTTGCGATGGTTGCATCCGCAGTTTTTTGTTGAAGGAGCGTATTTTTTCACGATCAAAATTTTTATTGGGTATAGGGCCCAGTTTTTTCTTCCACTTATCAAAGCGCTCGTTGCGAGCGGGGTCAGGCTTGAGCAAATTGCCACCTAAAGCCGCAAGTTCAGCGGACTCTTCACTTTTAATTGAAAAGTTCGCGCCACTTGAACCTGTGCCGCCACCACTTGCGCTTGAACTCGCGGGCTTTTGCACGATCTGCTCAATAGCTGATCGGGTTTTGTGAACGTCTTCAATGGCCTGACCATTCTCATCGTAGTGGCCGTGATGGCCTGGATCAGGTCCAACTTCACCCCTAGTCTTCATTTTGTTGTACTTATCTATAAGCACGGCCTCATCGACCCCGCCCAAGTTGGCGAGCGCAATAAGCAGTTTACTGGGACTAATGGGGCTATCTATCACTAGATCCACACCAGCGTCCTCAAAATCCGTGGCGCTGTATTTCTCGTCGGTTTTCACGGCTAATATTTTCGGCATTCCGCGTCGTTTATTAATATTACGCGCGAGTAAAACTCCATCGACTTTTTTGCCGTGAGAAGTGGTGACCAAAATCTGCGGATTAAAACCTAGACTGACGTCTTGATACTTCTTTTGATTGGTGAGACCCTCGACATCGAACCCTATTTTTTTTAGGAGTGTCTGCAAGTGCATTAATTCGTTATAATCATCAATGACCAAGAATACTCTAAGCATGTACTATTTTGTTTTTTAATCGTAGAACTCGTCAAGGCTAGAAGTGCTAGATATCTCACGTGGGCGACTCGCCATAAAATATATCGTATTTGAACTTTTACCTATTTTTCTTATGGGTATGACGATCTTTGTGTCGATCCTGATCACCATTCAATCTTTTAAACTTTCCGAATACATCATCGTACACGGTGCGCCCGTCATGATCATGCTCAAGCTTATTTTTTACATGACACTCGGTTATTTACCCATACTCTTCCCCATAGCTTTGCTTTTTGCCGTGTTATTAGTCTACGGCCGTTTGAGCGGGGACTCTGAAATCGTGGCCTTTAAAGCACTCGGCCTCACACCTTTGCACATCACAATACCTGCGCTGATTGTAGGCGGAGCGATTGCTCTGCTCTCGCTGCAAACTTCTTTTCACTTAGCCCCATGGGGCCAACGTAGTCTCTCCGATCTAGTGAATGTGCTCGCACAAACACGGCCAGGCACAGCGATTCGCGAAGGAGTTTTTTCAGAGGGCTTTTTTGATCTCGTAGTTTATGCGAGCAGCGTCGATTCTCAATCAGGCCAGCTGCAAAAAATTTTTATTTATGATGAGCGCGAGGCCAAATCACCGGTGACCATCATCGCCAAGCGCGGGCAAATTATGAATTCGAATAGCACTGAGGGCGAACAAGCCTCTTTGCAGTTAATCGACGGCAATATGCACAAGTCAGCCAACGAGTTTTATACAAAAATCGATTTCGATTCTTACACAATCAACCTTTTTGACCCCCACGAAATTAAATCTCAAGATCTTAAGTCCGATGAGCTAAACCTTAATGAATTACGTGAAGCCCTCGCGCGCGAAGGGGTACCTGCTAGCGAAATGCGCAACTTGCAGATTGAATGGAACCGCCGCTGGGTGCTTTCATTTGCCTGTTTGGTTTTCGTATTTTTAGGCGTAAGTCTTGGGGCGGTCACCAACCGCCGCACAGCTCGCAGCGGCAGTTTAGTTATTTGCATCAGCACCATCGTTATATTTTGGACGCTCAGCACTTGGCTCGAAACTTTGGGGCGAGGTAATCATATCCCGATCATTGTTGCCACTTGGTTGCCCAATCTTCTCTTTTTGGTTTTCGCTGCCTTTCAATTCCGTCGCGTAGTTGAAACTTAAGCCTCTTTGGTTATCCAACAACACTTCAATATCAAGTGAATCGCGCACCATCTTAGCGCCTTCACTAATC
>JAYUVI010000133.1:0-2104 GCA_043754135.1 Bdellovibrionales bacterium
CGAATACGACCGAAAAGGCTTTGCGTTTATAGATTCCCTTAGTGATGACGCAACCTTTTCTGATTTTTTAGGTGATCGAGAAAACCATAACTATATCGGCTCTGGGCGAAGTTACGCCGTCAGACTAAAAGAATCTGGGCTTTGCCCAAAACTCAAAGAGTTCGCGTACTTTGACCAGGCGATTTTTACTACTGATAAATTCATCAATGGCGAAGCTAAATGGACTCGGCCTGATGTGAATATGAATTTGAATATTCACTTACTCGGCGAAGCCCTATGTGAAGGTGTTTATCCCGAAGCTCAGTCAGGCAGTGATGAGGATATACAAAATAAATTTGCAGAAAAATGCCACGGCAAGATGTTGATTATCCGCTTTTTCGGGACGAGTGGACCCGGTCATTTGAAATGTTCGCGTTAGCTACGATAACTGCGGCACACTGAATCGATATTAAAAAGAATAAATGAATGCATTAAATTTACGAGAGACGCATCTCTCTCGAGTTGTCATCTATTGCCTTGATGGTGCGGTCAGGGCCCACAAACTCTTGAAAGGAGTTTTTATGAAAACGGCAATTGTATTTTTAAGTCTCTTCGTGAGTGGCGTGTGCTGGGCGACACCAGACGAAGTTCACTATTCAATAAGTGGTGACGGTGCGAAATCCGTTTATGACAACCTCAAAGTTAAAGAAGAAAATTCCAGAGCCGCACCATTTCGATTTTATAAGTTTGGATACGATCTCAAATGCTATCGAGAAGAATCCGAAGATGCAGCTCATACCAACACATACACCTGCTTCTTCACCTATTTAAAGAGCAATGGCGCAGTGGTTAACCCCATGTAATACGCTGCACCCTCACTTGGCCTGCGCAAAGGCGGGCAGTGAGTGTCAACTTCGCTAGTATTTACAAAGCCGACGTTAAAACTTAAACCAATCCACTCTTATTCACAAACCCAACCGATACCGAGATTCATGTCGACTTCAGCCAAATCGCTGATTTCAGCAATTTCGAAACCCATACAATTTTGGCCATTATAAATAAACGGTGAAGGCTCGGCGCATTTTGAGGTTGCCCGGATTACCCGGCGCACTCTCTTGATCCCAAATCACAACCGGCCGATTGTCGCTCGGAAAATACACCGTCGGGTTGCTTTGCACTCCCGCGGTCGTAAAACCATTGGCGACATGGTTGGTTAAAACAAGTTCGGGGCATCCACTTGAACCGTTGTTGACTGAGCCATCGTTAAAATGTTCTCCGGTATGAATATAATGATAAACACCAAGTTGAGTGGTGACGGCACCGAGGTCTAAATTATTTAGCAAATAAATATCTTGAGCAGTTGGCGCGTTACTATCTGGGCAACCGCCCACACCTTGTGCAAAATTCACATTGTTGTACATCAACGAATAGTTCCCACCATTTTTAAAAATAAGCGGGCCGGCATGAACTGAGTAGCCATCATCGTCTTGAAAATACATCGCCTGTTGGCCTTAGGGGTCCCGATGTATCCGGGGTAATTATCTGTATCCATTTTGAAGAGGTAAAACATCGCTCCCATTTTAGCTGCACCTACACCGTTATCGGCAAGATGAGGCAATCTTTCGTCAATCACGCCACCCGAGACAAAACTGCCAATAGTGGCATAAGGTCTTTCGGGGGCCGCATAGGGGCCAGCCGGATGCGTGCATAAAGGATCCCTCGGGTTACCCGGCGTGCGACCGCTGCCATACGCTGGATGCTCGCAGTTAAAATGCAAGGGCGAATAAAAGAACCCCACCCGATATTGAAACCCCCACGAGTCACAGTGATTGAAGTTACAAAACTCGGAGTTATGTTTTTTCTGCTCAGTTGAATTTTAAAAGACCGCCCGTTTGCAGAAGCTTTTATGCGCGAAAAAGTGAATTGAGTTGAGCCCGAAATGTTGTTTTTGCCACCACCGCTATCGGTCGATTTAGAGCTACCGCAACCTTGAAATCCCAATGTCAGCATCAATAAAACCGAAGCAACTACTGCTATGGTCAGACCACTAACTTCTTTGAATAGATTTGGCATAATTTGAACCCCTCTAAAATTACATCCTCTATAAGGAGATCATCAATTGCTA
>JAYUVI010000134.1:0-5252 GCA_043754135.1 Bdellovibrionales bacterium
GCCGAACAGTCAGCGAATTTACTAGCCGCGATTTTCTTCTTTTTATTTATCGGCCGGTTTTTATTTCTCTTTGCCCATTTTCGCGCGAAGAGTTTAAAAATTATTGAAATCGGCCTCGTCAGTACATTTATAGTTTTAATTTTAGGGTTATGGTCGCACCCTTGGTATTTGGCATTGACAGGGCTAACCATGGCGCCAGTGTTTGGCCTCACCCTCGACATGATTGCCGAGGTTTTTCACGATCGCGCGACCGAAGCTGTTTCGGCGGTTATAGGTTTAAGCTGTGTGTTTATAGTCCCTATGCATTTGGGTGTAGGCCTATTGTCGGATCAATTCGGCATTGCCCGCGCTATGCAATCGGGGCTGATTTGTCTCGTGATTTCACTTATGCTATTTCAACTCTATAAGAAAAAACAGAAGGCGAGCGCGTGAAGGCCACGATTTTTTTGGTTTTAAAACGATTGGCTTATTTAGCGCTAGCGTATTTTTTTCTGCGCTGTTTTTATTTAGCGTACAATTGGTCGTCTTTTCAAAATGAGTCTATATGGCAATTAATTTCAGTATTTTTTCTAGGTTTAAGATTCGATATTTCGACAATTATAAAAGTAAACGCCGTGTTTTTTCTATTTTGGCTATTTCCAGTACGGGTATTTCACGAAGGCTGGTTTGCGAAAATTTTGTTCACTTTGTTTGCCGGCGTAAATATTGCTTTCTTTTGGCTTAACGCTATCGATGCTGAGCTTGTACATTTCAGTGGGCAACGCTTGACGGTCAATTATTTTGAAATGGCTAACGACATTCGCAACCAGTTTGGACAACTTTTGCTCTACTATTGGGTGCCGGCCCTTTTTATTGCGATTTTTTGCATGTTGTTTTGGCGATTTATACCCAGAGATAGTTGGAACATCATTCAACTTGCAGTTTTTCGTAAAGTCGATCTGATTTTTACTTTTGTATTCTTGGTATTTCTGGTCGTCGGTGTACGCGGTGGTTTGCAAAATAAGCCTCTTCGACCCCCACATGCTTTTTCGTATGGGCGTGACGAGTTGGGCCACTTGGCGCTGAATTCGACCTTCACTTTTCTCAATAGTATTGGCAAAGCTTCGCAAACTAAAATTCATTTTCTAACCGATATCGAAGTCGACGCTATTTTAAAACGCGATCGCACAGCCCATTTTAAAAATTTTTGGTCAAAGCCGCAAAATGTAGTGATTATCATGGTCGAGAGTTTAGCGCTTGAGTTTGTTAGTGCAGCTAATAAAGGCGTGGGCTACACGCCTTTTCTGGATTCTCTCGCGGCGCGAGGACTTTTCTTCACCAATTTTTTTGCCAACGGCCGCCGGTCGATCGAAGCCGTGCCCTCCATTCTCGCGAGTGTTCCTTCATTACTCAACACGGCTTTTCTCACTTCGAATTATCAGGGCACTAAGCTTTTGGGCCTTGGGCAGATTTTGAAAGCGAATAATTACGAAACAGCGTTTATGCACGGAGCCGCCAATGGCACGATGTTTTTCGACAGCTTTACGGCCCGAGTCGGATTTGAACATTACGTGGGTTTAAATGAGTACCCTAGTCGCGAAAAAAATTATGATGGTTTTTGGGGTATTTTCGATGAGCCATTTTTGCAACATGCCGGGCGCACACTCGGCACTTATGGAAAGCCCTTTGGTGCTGTGATTTTTACGCTGAGCTCGCACCAGCCGTATACAATTCCATCACAACATAAAGATCGCTTTGCCAAAGGTACACTCGAAATTCATGAGACTGTCGGTTATTCAGATTACGCAATTGGTGAATTTTTTAAGTCTATTGAAAAAGAGGATTGGTACAGAGACACGCTTTTTGTTATCACCGGCGATCACACTCAAAAAAGTGATCAACTCAAATACCAAAACACTCAAGGCCTATATCGAGTGCCACTGATTTTGTTTCACCCGCAAATCGCTGCGGATAAATGGCCAGCGACACCAACAGATCGTTTCGCACAGCACGCCGACATTGTGCCCACAGTTCTCGATGTACTGAACATTGATAGCGTTCAGCTCTCAAAAATCGGCACATCATTGTTTAGTACGCCTGATGACGCTTTTGTAGTGAATCGCACAGACGAGGGTTACTGGTATGCCTCAGCGACACAGAATTTTCTGCAATTGGATTTTAATGGAGCCGTTCACCCAGCCCTCAGCCCAGATAATAAAGATGTGATGCGTTTTAAAGCTTACTTGCAATATGTGATCAATAGTCTAGTCGAGAACAAACTGCAGCCGGCGCAGTCAAAACTTTGACCTTGGTCTGGCGCTTGAGTCAAAGTTCAGACAAAACAGTCAAAAACCAAGTCAATCGCTCACTGAATCTTATGATTTTTGACACGTGTTTTGATATTACAGTGAGTGCACTCGGCCTCTTCACGTAGATAGTAATCCTCTAAATATGATTCCACTTTGATCAGAAGAGGCGTATTGCAGAGCGCGCAGTGGTTTTGTGACTCAACAAAAAGCTGCTCTTGCGGCGAAAGACTGCGTTTGCCTTGTGCCTGGCGATTGTGCTCAGCCATATCTCTACCCCATCCCTTATTTTTCAATTGTGAATTAAGATTATGCAAATCTGCGGCCGACCAACCTCGACCAATTCACTTCTCCACGACAAAACCCAGCCCTTCGATGGGTAGATTTGTTGAATGATAAAGTTCAAAATACTTTATGCCCTCCACATTGCACATTTGGCGAATGCGACTACGATTAAGCGACCTGACTCAACGCCTAGGCCTGCTTTTTGTTTTCGTGTTCATCGCGTTTGCCACTTTTCAAATTTCGCTTTATCAACGCTACGCTTTTGAGGCGACGGTAATTTATGCGAAAGATGCGTTAGGCACGATCACTTTTACAGATAAAAAAAAATTAGGCGCCATATGCAATACCCTCGGGCGAGTGAAGTGCTCGGTGCGGTTATTTACTGAATTAAATAATGCGTACCCCAATGATAGCGAGTCTATAGCCAATTTAGCGGTCGCACTCACCATGGCAGATCGCGCTCTCGAAGCGCAACCATTTTACAAAGCTTATTTCGCAGGTGGCGGCAAAGCGCTCGATGTTATGTATTGGTATGGCCAAACTCTGAAACGGCTTGGTCGCGATAGCGAAGCCATCACCTGGTTTTACAATATTCTTTATTATCAGGTGTCTGACGCTTCGACCGTCGACGCTTTACTCAAACTTCTAGTTGAGAATAAACGATTTACTGAGGCGCAGAGCATGCTCGCTTCGCTACTGAATCAATCCACTGATGCAGTTCATTCTGAAACTTGGCAGCGCAAGATTAAGCAATTGCCAATAGAGAATGCCGGCACCGAAGTCTATTTGCCGGCGCTCGATGGCCGACGCTTTTTTGTACCGGTCACAATGAAGTCAGGTAAGCTCAACTTTATTGAGGCAGCCGAAGATCAACAAGACACAGTTTTGAATTCAGACGATGCCTTGCAACTGGGTTGGGTCGACGACAAAAGTAAAAAAGAAAATGTGATGATTGAAGGGGTTAGGATTGGCCCTTTGACCACGAACAAAATAGAGGCCAAGATTTGCAATGATTGCAAATCGCAATTAGGCGCTCGCATGTTGAGCCAGTTGCAGGCTAATATCGATAACCGTGGCAAAGTGCCTTACCTAGTTTTGCGTAAAGGAGAATAATTTATGTTTTCTAAACATGCCTTTCACTCTGGCGTACGCGCCACCGATTTTTCTTGGCCGAAAAATATTTTAGTATTCGCGCTGAGTTTGAGTTTTGCTTTTATAGCAACTCTTGGCTTTGCTTGTTCAGTTCACGCGGCTGAACTGAACGACGTCAAGATGGCTGACTCTACGACTGTCGATGGTAAAACTTTGAATCTCAACGGATTGGGTTTACGAAAAGTCACCAAATTCGGCATTCCCGTAAAAGTTTACGTTGGCGCACTTTACGTGGAGAAGAAAACAAAAGATTCTGCGGCGCTCGTAAAAAGCGATGAAGTGAAAAAGCTTATACTGCACTTTGTGCGCAACGTCGATCGCGATGTTCTTGCAGACGGGTTTCGCGCCAGTTACGACGACGGGTGTTTTACTGAGTGTGATAAAAAAGGTGACCAATTTGCTCTTCTCAAGCCGCATATTGTGTCTGTGCGCCAAGACAATGAAATCGCTTTCACATTTTACAAAGATAAAATTGAAATCGACACCAACGGCCCGAACGCGAAAAAGCAAATAATCAACGACGCAAATTTGAGCCGCAATATGCTTTCACTTTTCATCAACGAGAAAAAACCGCCGACCGAAGACTTACGAAAAGGTTTGCTGGGCCTTTAGAAGAGCTGCGCAAGTGAAATTTAGGTCTATAGATGGCTGACACCGACTCTTTAAATCTATAGATGACACCGACCTCTTAGGTCCATAGATGGCTGACACCGATTTTTTAAATCTATAGATGACCTCTTAAATCATTCGAAGACTTGCTCAGAGGATCGCTGTGATTGTGGAAGATCTGCGTAATGGTTTCTCCGACGCTAACGGAAATTTTATTGAGTCTTGTCCAAAGATTTAAAATAACACGCACGCCGTCGCATTTAGCCACGGGCTGACTTGGCACAATTTTACGCTGTAGATTCAAGCCAATACTTTCTAATCTTGGGGGGTAATTGCTTGCTACGTGGCACGTAAGGCATCCAGCCAATGGCTTCAAGGACATTTCGTAGTAAGTAGGTTTTCACCGTTTGAAATTCGCGTTTCGCAAAGCTCACCACACGTGAAAACGGGCGCCCATCCCAAAACTTTTCTTTTAGCGGTACGCCTCGTTCACTTTTACCAACCAAACGAGCGATTAGCCCAGTAATAATGCGTATAAAAGCCGCGTAATCTTCACGTTTTTTCGCGCGAATGAGCAGATGCAGATGGTTGCCCGCATTGGCGTATTCGTAAATGCTAGTGCCAGTTCGTTTCGCATGGCGACTGATGATTTCCCATATGGCCGCCTCGTGAGCCGAATTTTTAAAAGATTTTAGACCAACAGCTTTTGCAGAATGAAGTACGACGTGTAGAGCCTTTTTCGAGTCCATTGGCCGCTTCGACTTAGGGTTATAGTTTTTCAAGTACATACCACCAAAATGATCGCGGGGTTTAATGGGTTTGCGCCCTCGCTGGGGTGTTTGATCAAATAAACTTTGTTGGATCTTTTTGCGCATGTAAGCAAAGTAGTTTAATTAGCAAGCGATGTCAATAAATCAAAAC
>JAYUVI010000135.1:0-3880 GCA_043754135.1 Bdellovibrionales bacterium
GGGCATTACGGCGGTGAAAACGCCCGCAACTATGCGGAAAATACAGTCAGGGTATTCAACCGGATAAGCAATTTACTCTGATTAAGTCGACTTTAATTAATCTTAGTCTTAATTTTATAAGTCGCAGTCGATGTGCAAGTTTTGTTGCCGGCATCGCCTACGCACGCAGCTTTACCGCAGTTCATGCTGATGATTTTATTTTCTTTATTGTCGTCGCGGAATTCTTTTTTCCAATCGTTACAGGCTTTTGTCCATGTCGCGTGCGCCTCTTTGGCCATGGCTGCGGGCTCGCCTTCGATTTCGTTGGTGCCGTCTTGGACTTCCCACTGTTTTTCAGCGGTTTTCGCTTCTTCGGTGACTCCCTTTGTTTTTTTAATTTGAATGGTGGTCGTGCCTTCTGAATTGTCATCGGCGCTATTCAATTTTACTTCTTGAGCTTGAGCCGCAATGGCGAGAACGCTGGCAGTGATTAAAGTTAATGCTAGACGCATGAGAACCTCCTCTATGTGACTACTCAACTCTGTCGGTTGAGTTTGGTCTGCGTGTTTGTTTCCGCTATTTAGCCGTTAAGACTTACCGTTCGCAAGGTCTAGCGCAGCTCTGTTAGAACATTATTCCCAGCTGCAATTTAGCGAAGGATAGACGCGGGCAGTAAGAAATAAATTTAATTGCGTCTGCTACATTTTCACGATCGTTAGCATTCGTTACATAGTTCAAATAGTCGTCGTCTTTTGTCGTCGTGAAAAGCGGTTGCTCCCACGAAAACCAATCCACGCCAAAAGTGATGCCGTGACTAAAACTCCAGCGGTTGCCAAAAGCCATATTAAAACCGAGAGATTGTATTGTAATCAAATCAATCGACGGGTAGCTGCCACTCGAAATGCGATTGAGGAGGTCATCACCTAAATTGACCGAAAAATCAAAATAACTTAAACCATAACTGAAATTGAAACTATTATTCTCATAAAATGAACGACCGATGATCGAGATTCTTTTGTCTTTCATTTCGCCAAGATCTTTGATGAGAAACGGCACTGAAATACTGCCGCTGAGGTATTCGAGCTCCCAGGTTTTACCGGCCGTCTTGACCCAACCAATGGTGCCACCGGTTTTACTCGGGATCAGCATGTCTAGCGGTGCGTAGTTGAATAAAACAATCGCCTTGGCCGCTGCCCGTTGTTCGCGAGCCTCATTTATCGCGGCGCTGATATCTTTTGCGACCTCTTTTACTCTTTCGCCGGCTTTTTCGGTGGAGGTTTTTTCTGTTTCATTTTGGACGGGCGCTGGGGTTTCGTTTTGAACAGGTGCCGTGCTTTCATTCACTGGTGGCGCGCGATGATTGGGCGGTGTCGTCACCGTGTCGGACGGCGTTTGGGCCCAGGCTTGCGGAGTCAGACTGAGAAATAGCAACGTGTATAAAATGACTTTATTCATACTGTCCTCGCCAATAATTTTTAATACTTTCAGTTTGGCGAAAGCTGTTCGCTATTTCAATTGAATAAACTCGGCGCTTTCGTGGGTGACGACAAATGCACGAGTGCCATCAAACCACGAGCCTAAGTTGACCACACGGTAGCCATTGGATTGGTGGTCTTCTACCAAGTGCACATGCCCCGCGATAAGCATATCGAACTTGCCCTTGGCAGCCACAGCCGACGTCAACTTCACATTGGCATTTGAATCGCCATGCATCTTCGCGGCATGTTCGCGAATCACTTTACGTGCGCGATCTTGCGAAATGACTTTCATCTCAGAAGTGTAACGACGACTAGCGTGGCTCATGGTTTCACCGAGCTTCACGACAAACGCAGAGGGTAAACGGCGCGCAACAAACTCAAGTACAGGTGTACGCAACAGCCAGCGCAAAAATCGATAGCCGCGATCGTCGAGATCCATTTCATCCCCGTGCTCAACTCGCACTTTTCTGCCGGCCAGCTGAAATGTCTGTGCTGAGCGGTGTACCTGACACCCCAGCACATGAGCGAAGTAATCTTCTAAATAAAGATCGTGATTGCCCTCAAAATAATGAATTTCGACACCGAGATTTTTGAGGCGTATTAACTCGACTAAAATCGCATCGAATTTGATTTTGAAATAAACGTGGTTGGCGATCCATAAATCAAAAATATCACCGACTAAAATGAGATGAGAGATTTGCTCCCGTGAAGTGAACGCACGCAAAAATCTCAAGAGTATAAAAGCATTGGGCTCCGTGGTGGAGCCCAAATGTAAGTCTGAAATAAAATATGCCTTATCGGCCATTATGTTCTCCATTATTAAGCGCACAAAAATGCTTGCAGCCGAGGCGTCCCGCAGCGACCGACCGAGGCGTGCTTACAGCACGTCGCAGGGAGAGTCGCGAGGAACAACGAAGGATCCACGCATTTTTGTGCGCTTTTAGAGAGATCTATCGCCTTCTGGCGAGCGGCGCAAGTACGACGGTACATCTAAGTTTTGCGAATCAAAAGGTGACTTCGCGGTGTCAGACGGGCGGCGTGTTTGCGTGTCGTTCTCATCAGTCAGTTGCATTGACAGTTGTTCAAGTTCAGCTCGTGGAGTCAATTGTTGCTCGCGAAAAGCCTTGGCTTTGGCGATCAAAATATCGCGGGGCAAAGATTTGTTTTCTCCACCCGCTGGTAGTGGCGAAATTTTTTCAGGCTGTTGCAAAGGCAATGTCGGCTGCTGCGGTAATGTCACCTGTACAGGTGCTGCTGACATAGTGGGCATAGTAGGTATAGACGCTTGGTGTGAATGCTGCTGATGCAATGTCGGCATTAAGGGCTGTGTCGACTGATGCTGAGGCGTCGCATGCTGTGCAGGTAGGCCTTGATGCGAAAAACTGTTCTGCTGATTGTAGCTCGCAGGCTGACCGTAGCTTGATGGCATTGTCGACTGACTAACATTGGCCGACTGACTAACATTGGTGGACTGACTGTAATTTGATGGCTGGCCGTAATTCGACGACTGACCATAGTTAGGTGACGAACTTAAATTAGACGACTGACCGTATGTAGAAGGCTGACCGTAGATTGACGGCATCGGCGCCGGCGTCATACCCGCCTGCGCCATTAAATTGCGGTACACATCGACTTGCGTAAGTGAATCGAGCTGCGCTTGCGCCATGGCCTGCATGCGCTGAATTTGATCTGAAACTTGATCACGCACTTCATTTTGAAAACCTGTCGCAATAACTGTGACATGAATTTCGTCTTTCATATCGTTGTTGATTACGGCGCCGAAAATAACTTCAGCATCTTCATGCGCGGCTTCAGTGATAAGTGTAGAGGCTTCATTGACCTCCCACAGAGTGAGATCTGGTCCGCCCGTCACGTTGATAATAATACCCGTTGCGCCTTCAATCGAAATATTTTCGAGGAGAGGTGACGAAATCGCTTGTGAAGCCGCCTCAACTGCGCGGTTATCACCTTGCGCCACACCAGTGCCCATGATCGCCATACCTTTGTTCGCCATAACAGTTTTAATGTCAGCGAAATCAAGATTAATTAAACCGCGAATATTAATGAGATCAGAAATACCTTTCACAGCCTGCAATAAAACTTCATCCGCCTTTTTAAAAGTTTCAAGAAGTGGAGTTTTCTCGCTAGCGACCGCCAACAATTTTTGGTTGGGGATGACAATAAGCGTATCAACATTATCGCGCAGATCGTTCACACCTTGATCGGCTTGCTTCTTACGCTTTTTACCTTCGAACGCAAACGGGCGTGTAACCACACCAATAGTTAAAGCACCGAGTTCACGAGCAATTTTTGCAACTATCGGCGCACCACCAGTACCTGTGCCACCGCCCATGCCGGCAGTAACACCATGTCAGCACCTTCGAGTGCTTCAACAATGTCATTGTAAGATTCAATCGCAGCAC
>JAYUVI010000136.1:0-3874 GCA_043754135.1 Bdellovibrionales bacterium
TCAGAGTTGAAGTCGAACCATGAATTTGTAGGGCTAAACCCAAAACAAAAAAGCCAGCCAAACGCCAAAGATAGGTTTTGTATAAGGCGCCCGAAAAGCTGCAGCGATAGCAATAGACGGCCAAAATAAAAAAGAACGGGATGACAGAGGGGTTCATAAAAGAAATTAGGTTGAGTACGAAAATGTGATTGCCGAGCCAGAGCCCGAGCACGACAAAAGCCGCCCAGAAATGTGAATGACGATACACCCATAAAAAAACACCAGCTGCCGCCAAACTACTCAGTACGACAAAAAAATACCAAACGCCGAGCCAGCCCGCCCAAGCATAAAAGGGGGCCATTAGATAATAATAAAAGCCACCAGGCAGATTGCCGCCGCCTGAAAGTTCAGGTCCAAAAAAACCGAAGGCACCATTAAGTATGTCTTGTGTCCGTAAAAAATCACGAGATTGAAATATACTGAACGAAACGTATTCAGAAAAGCTGGCATGATAAATAAGCGCGATACAAAACGCAAAAAGACTCGCAAGTCGATAACGACTAGATTTAGCGTCGGTTTTGACGTCTGAGAAAATAAGCGCGTCCATAGATTAAAAATTCTAGACTGTTCGCTTTGCTGTTGTACAGTCCGTTGATGCGGTTGACGACGACATCGAATTTTCACCCAGCTACTGCCGTCAAAGTAACGGTGGCTATTCTGGCCTATAAGAATAATACAAATTTGCTTCGAGCGATGTCATCGGTCCTGAAATCAGCGGGGTCAACGCCGTTTCAACTAACTGTGATCGATAACGATGCAGAAATGTCGGCGGCTGGGGCGGCGCAGAAATTGGTTGAGGGTCACTGTGCGCTCGCAAATGGGGGTTACACCTACGTGGTGAATCAACACAACAACATTGGTTGGGCTAGGCAGTTGGCGCTACAAAATTGTCGAACGCCATATCTCGCGTTTTTAGATTCTGACTGCGAAGCTGTGGGCCTGTGGTTGCAAAATATTCTGATGATTATTGAGAGCGAACGAGCTCGCGATTCAAGTGTCGTCGCTGTAGGTGGCGCCAACAGACCGCCGCCGAGACAGAATTCTTTTTATTTAATTGTGAGTCTGATGCGTGAAGTGATTTGGGGTCATCTCAATTCAGTGCAACTCAAAATCGGTCAGGTGCGTGAAGAAGTGGACCATTTGCCGACGACGAATGTGATTTACTTTTGCGACAGTCTTCATCGTGCTGGTGGTTTTGCCGAGCGACATTCTTTGTTTGGCGAAGATATTGATTTGAGTTTTCGGTTGCGGGCCCAAGCCGGGCATTTGATTTACGTGCCAGGTTTAGAGGTTTTGCATTATGAAAGCGACGGTTTCGCCAGTTGGACGCGCCGGGCTTTTCGTTTTGGGCGGGCTCAGCAACGTGTGGTCTGCCAAACTAACGTCAGACATGCACTGAATCGTCGTGTTTTGTGGCCCCTCGGGTTCTTAGTGATACAACTAACAGCTTTTTGTTTTTCTTTTTATGACGGCCGCGCCTTAGCTGTGTTCGGATTGTATGTTGTGGGATTACTCTCCACCAGCTTCATTTTATGTGCGAGGAAAAAAGAAACCAAGTGGACACTTCATTTAACTGCTTTATTTTTTATCTCGCACTGGGCGTACCCGGTGGGACAGGTTTACGAATTTTTTCAGCAATGTTTTAAAGGGATACAACAATGGACTTTCAACAGGACACTTGGGCCAGCGGCCAGATGGGTTCAAAACTCTGGCTTTGTCACGAGGTCGAGAGAATAAAATTCACGCGCCCTCAGACGGTTTGGATTTTGGGCGGTTGGTGTGGGTTGATGGCCCAGCTCTTATTCACACGTGAAAGAGTGCCCTTGACGGCGGTGCGCTCGTTTGATGTCGACCCGAGCTGTGAACCGCGCGCTGATCTTTTAAATAATCTTTGGGTGTGGCGGGAGTGGAAGTTCAAAGCATTCACTGTTGATTGTGGAAAGTTAGATTATGCACAGCCTGGTCAATGGGCTTCGACTGCACCTCATATTGTCATTAATACCTCTACCGAACATTTTTCGTCTTTAGATTGGTGGCATAAAATACCGGCTCACACACTCTGTGTTTTGCAGTCTAATAACATGCCCCACGATGACCACATATTCGGTATGAAAAGTGTCGATCAAATGGCGCAAACTTTCGGCATGCGCAAAATTCTCTTTCAGGGCACTTTAGATTTTGATTATCGTAACCACACTAGTTTTCAACGTTATATGCTGCTGGGGTATAAGTGACAGGGCGAGCTTATGAATTGAGCTTATGCGAAGGTGACGTTTTGGCGAGGCGACTCGCGAAAGCTCGCTCTGGCGAGTACAGTTCTTTGGTGATGACAGTGCATCAAGAGCGCTGGCCGGTTTTAAGGACAGTTATTTTGCAGGCGACACAACAAGGTTTCTCGGTGCAACTGCGGGTTTCGAAAGCTCACCTTAGTGACTTTTTATTAGCCGAGCATTTACTTGATTTGCGTTCGCGGTTAACGTTGATTTACCAAATCGAAAACACAGGTGATGCCGATTTGTCATCTTTGCTAAAAGTCTATCGAGAATTTCTAGATTTTAAAATTCTGATTGTACAAAATAAAA
The DNA here is from genome assembly GCA_043754135.1 of Bdellovibrionales bacterium. Classification (GTDB taxonomy): domain Bacteria; phylum Bdellovibrionota; class Bdellovibrionia; order Bdellovibrionales; family UBA1609; genus RBG-16-40-8. The sequence continues at coordinate 2,622 of JAYUVI010000136.1, forward strand.
AATTAAAATTGAGTCGCTTGCTTAGTCAAATTCAACAGCAAGCGGGTTCTGGTTTTTTCAAGCGAGTTTTCGTGCAAGCCCCACTCAAGCAAACTGAAGGGGATCGATTCCTCCATGCCCCGCAAGTCAGACAACAGTGGCTGAAGGCACGGGAGCAGTTTCGTGATTTTGTTGTACGTCCTTTTAATGAGGTCGATATTTGGAATCCGCAAATTCAAGATTCACATGAGCTTGAATCTATGTTGCAGCCCGAACATCTCGCCGCCGAAGCTGTGGAGCGACCAGTTTTTTCTGTGGTGATCCCGTCATTTAATAATCGTGAGTACTTGATTTGCACCTTGAGGCATTTGCTCAAACAAGAGTTTTCGGCAGCTGGATATGAGATTATTGTCGTCGATGACGGCAGTGATGACGACACTTTTGCGGCAGTGAAAGTGCTTCTCGCGCAGGTTTTAAACGAAGTATGCGTAAAGTACATATATTTTGCGCGACCACAAAAACGCAAGATGGGTGATTTTCAATTTCGCGCTGGTGTCGCGAGAAATTTGGGCGTGAAGGCGGCGCGTGGTCACTTTGTCACTTTTCTTGATTCTGATATTTTAGTGCCGTCTTATTTTTTGCGTGATTTGCAAGAGCGGCATAAAAACTACGAGGTGGTTCAAACCCTGCGTTTGCACCTCAGGCCCGAGTTGAGCTCCCGTCAGACCGAACTCACTCAACTAGTGGCTGAGCGAGACACGGTCACTGTGGAAGAAGGTTATTGGGAGGCTTTTCATAAAACTTCTGATTGGGACGCACTGCCTGACAAATGGAAGTACGTCTGCACGTACGCGCTCTCTATGCCACTCGCACTTTTTAAGCAGGTGGGTTGGTTTAGAAAAAATTATTGTGTTTATGGGTATGAAGATACCGACCTCGGTTTTCGTTTGGCCCAAGCTGGCGCGCGTTTTTATTTAAATAAAATAAGCACCTATCATTTACACCATTTAGACTGCCGCTCTGAATTTAAAAATTCTTTTTATAAAAAGCGCGTGTTGCTGCAACATTCGGCTAGAGTATTTTACGCGAACACTCTGGATGAAAATGTTTATCTTCATTTGGAATGGGTTTTACAGAAAAATCTAGCTCTGCGGCTTTTACTGTTTGATTTCTTACGTTTGGGTATGGCCTTTGTAATGAGCTTGCCCGGTGTGCCTTGGTTGACGAAAACTCGCGTTGGGCGAATCGTCTTCGGTATTGTGAAAACAGTGGCG
>JAYUVI010000137.1:0-2944 GCA_043754135.1 Bdellovibrionales bacterium
CCCATGTGTGCAAGAATCAACCAAATACATCTCCGGAGTCAACCGGATAAGCATTTAGCCCTTAAAAGCCCGGGTTGACTCGCGCTTGTGCGAAAAGCCGGGCTGTGATTCACGCACGAAGCCAGATTGCTTGAGTGCGCGGTTCAGCGCGCCAGTCGCGGCATAGGTGGCAAGGCCGCATTTGTCTGCTGCGGTTTTCTGCAAAAACTGAATTAAAAAACTGTCACTCCATAACTCAGGAGTGGACTGATTGCTAAAAGCATCGAAATAAATCACGCCAAATGGCGCTGCAAACGCGGTTTCACCTGTTAGCCAATTTCGCTGTAGAAATGAACCCTTTTCGTGCATTTGCTGAAGCGTTGTTTTCACAAGCTCAGGCGACAATTTAAAATGGGCGCTGACCTTTTGCAAAACTTGGGTGAAGGTGCCGGCAACGGCTTGCTGCAAGTTATTGTGCGTTTGGCCCGGGGAGGGGGATTCATTGGCGATATCTAAGCCGACCCCGACATTTTTGTGCGATTCATGCAACCACTGCAAAAAGGTTTCACGTAACCGATCGTCACCCTCGAAGCTTTCGAGGTAAAGGGAGTTGCATACTTTTTCGACAGCATCACCAGTCATGTCGTCTGACGATGCACTTGCTTCGCACAAAAGATGCGCGACGGTGATCAACTCATTGTACGCGCAACCTAATCCCACAGACAAAACTCGGGCTAAAGCCCCGCGCTCCAAAGACTGTCGCAAAACCTCGTGGTAAATAAAAAGGCTCTCGGCTAAGGCGCCGTCGCAGTGGTGCATGGCCTCGGGTCGATATTTGTCACTCGAGAGTCTGATTGAAGGACTGCCGTCGCCAGTAACAAAAAACTCGTAATGCACTTGATTTTCGACAATTAAATTGCCCATTGCGCCTCAATCAGTTAATTCATTTTTTATGCAGTCACAGACGCAGTTTCCAGAATGGCAGGGACTCCCATATCACCCGATCAGTGTGCACTACAAGAACACTTTTGGAGAAAAGGTCTACAAAATCCCCGTCACTGTGGCGAGCACGTGCCCGAATCGCGAAGGCTTGCGCGGGATGAAAACCTGCAACTTTTGTGATGTCTGGGGTTCAGCCGCTTACCCTGATTTGCAAACGCAGAATTTGTCAGCGCAAATTGAAGAGTCTCGGCGGCGGGTTTTATCACGAGTGAACGCCGGTCGGTTTTTGGTTTACTTTCAAGCTTACACCACTACTTTTAGTAAAGTAGCGCAGTTACGCGAGCACATAGCTGAGTCGGTCAAGGCTGAGGGGATAGTGGGGATCGTCATTGGCACCCGACCTGATTGCGTTTCAGACGCGCTTTTTGATTTGCTCAATGAGTACGCCGAAAAAATGTACGTGGCTGTCGAGTTTGGCGTGCAATCTTTTGATGAAAATCAATTGTTGTGGATGCGTCGCGGGCACACCGCTAAAAAATCAGTTTGGGCTATCGAACGTATGCGTGCGCTATGCCCGAAAGTTAATTTAGGCGTTCACTTAATGTTTGGATTGCCCGGCGAAACCGAGGCCGACGTGATTCACGCGGCTGAGATGTGTAACCAATTGCCTATCGACAATGTGAAACTACACAACTTGCACGTGCTAACGAATACTCCGTTAGCTGATGATTTTCATGCGGGCCGATTTCAGCCTTTGGAGCGTGAAGAGTATTTGGCGCTGGCTACGGTATTTTTGCAGCACTTGCGACCCGAGATTGCTGTTCATCGCTTGGCTGCTCTCTCGAGTCGTCCTGATGAGCTTGTTGCACCGGCATGGACATCTAAGAAAATGGAGTCTTACCAAGCTATGCTCGATTACATGAAAGTTAAGGGTGCGTATCAAGGGCGGCTTTTTACCCCAAGTAAAATGGCGGCAGTTTCACAAAGTGAGTCAGCAAAAGTAAGCGATGTAAAATCATGCGGGCATTCGTTAGAGGGAGATAGTCAAAATGCGTAAGCTCGAATCTTTAGCATTTAAATTTGATGGCGATAAGCTGTGGTTGTTAGATCAAACGCGTTTACCGCAAGAAAAAAAATGGGTCGACGCGACTTCGCCTGAAAAAATGATTTTATGTATTCAAAACTTGCAGGTGCGTGGCGCACCACTTATTGGAGTTGTGGCGGCAGTGTGCTTGGCTCGTTATGCCGAACAGGGCGCTGGTGAAACGCAGTATCGTGAAACGGCAAAAAAATTAAAAGCAGCACGTCCGACTGCGGTGAATTTAGCGAACGCTATCGATCGCCTCACAGAATTTCGCCCCGGCTCTATGGATTTGCGCGATATCGTTGAAAGAGCGGAAAATATTTTTAAAGAAGACGTTACGCTCTGCTCTGAGATTGCTGAAAAAGGCGCTTCGCTCATTAACGACGGCGACGCCATTCTTACCTGCTGCAATACTGGTGGCTTGGCCACGGCTGGTGTAGGCACAGCTTTGGGCGCCATTCGCCTGGCTCATGAACAGAAAAAGAAAATTCATGTTTACGCTTGCGAGACCCGACCGCTCTTGCAAGGTGGCCGTTTAACAACATGGGAGCTCGCTGAACTTGGCATCGAACACACTTTGATTTGCGACAACATGGCGGGGCTGCTTATGGCGCAGAAAAAAATCTCGTCAGTGATTGTAGGTTGTGATCGCATCGCGCTCAATGGCGATTTCGCCAACAAAGTGGGTACTTACAACTTGGCAGTGCTCGCTAAGTACCACCAAATTCCATTTTATGTGGCGGGCCCCCACACCACCATCGATTTTAAATGTGAGTCGGGCGAACAAATACCCATTGAGCAGCGTGAGGCGAGTGAGGTGCGTGGCGTGAGTGGTGCGTTCGGTACAGTCACTTGGGCGCCGGCGACAACGCCGATATTAAATCCAGCTTTTGATGTCACTCCAGCGTCGCTTGTGACCTCGTGGATTTTAGACAAAAG
>JAYUVI010000138.1:0-4927 GCA_043754135.1 Bdellovibrionales bacterium
TGCTTGAAGCGCTAGACACAAAACACGACATGATAACGAAAGAGCCATTTTTTCACCAAATGGCGATCAATATGATTCACGTCATAAATGTGCCACGACAAACGAAAATTAAATATTTCGCAAAAGAACTGTTGCGGCCTGTACAGTTTAAAAATAATGACATCACCCCAGCCTCAGCCAATGTTTTTTTAGCAATGGATTTTTTAAGAAACTATGAGGCCACCGCCGCCGAGCTGAAAGACGCTTTACTGAATGCGAAAAATAAATACGACAGTAATACAGAAGAGTATTTTCAGTTTAGAATGAAAGCCGTTACTTTATTCCCAGGCGTAGAAGAGTACTTATGAAAATAAGCAAAATATTTTCAGCGTTGATAGTTGTGTTTTTGTGTCGACTCGCAAATTCAGCTTGCTACATAAGCCCCCTGCCAGATTTAGATTGCATGGCGGCAGGCCGCGAAAACATTGACCTGAAATGGTCGCCCAATTTGGCACAAAGGGTGATTTTATTTGGTACCGATGATGTTCAAAAATCAAGTTTAGGCTGCATGCGCATGGCTTATATTGTGCAAACCGAATGTAAAATAAAAGACCCTGTCATTGCTACTTTCTTCCCAATAGAGGGTGTAACCGAACCACGTGAAGTCACTATGGTGCTTGAGCCCAAGCCCAGTCTCATAGATGCCCCCAATTTATCACAAGCTTTTAAAGATTATTTTGCCGGTGTTTTAAAAGACCCAGCTGCCAATGGTGGTGGCGTGAGCGTGATCGACACGGCCCCGAAAGTTATAGACGCTCATTCGCGCGAACAGGTGTTGAGTTTTTTAACAAAACCCCCTGGGCAGGCCATGCGTTTTTTATCATCTTGTGAACCGCGAGGCGCGATAGTGAGTGATGGTACTTTTATGGCTGCCTGTACGCGCAATTCTAAAGGCGAAGGTCGCCTTGAGTTAATGCGAATTAAATCGGGCTGTGCCACTTGTATCGATAAGGTTGAAGCGCTTCTTGGTCGATTTTCTTACGCCAGCCGCTCTTTGACACAAAGTGACCCCACTCTAAATGCCACAGTGGCGAAGGCCTCATACACCAGCACTGAAATGCCGTTACTCAGTCAATTCTCGGGGTATTTGCCATTCGCTCTAGATACGGCCGATAGCGAAATCGCTGGCTACTGTTCACCAGTATCTGCATCTATGGCTATGATTGCTCTGAAAGCGCGGTCGAGCCCCTACACTCTATTGGGTAACGTATTAGATTTGCCGGGTTGCTCGCACACATACAAAGGTAAATTCTATGGCGATTGCAGTTTAAAAACTGCACGAGTCGCTGAACAAATGAACTGGAAGCAGGCGATGACCTCTGGCGCAGTTATAGGCACAGATGGTGCGCTTCTCACACGCGTAAACACATATAAAAACCTCAGCACCATTGTAAATCTCGGCGCTTTTGTTTCTGCACCTATTACGTCTAAAGTGGACATTCAACTAAGATATTCTACAACAATGTACTCGGCTTACACGCGATGTTCTAACAATACTATATGCGAAGATCTACCTTGGTTTAGAGTTCCGGCTCAAAATACTACCGTGACTGACCTTAGCACTTTACCTGCGACTGCTTTAGCTCCCATAACCTCAACGGGTTATGATTATATGGCGTCTGAATTCAACACCGCTTTAACAACATCGTTCTCAAATTCATTTGCTAGAACTATGGTCGTGCGAAAAAGTGTGGCCTCACCTTTCCCGCTCGATATGCGCAAGACTTGGGTGCTGCATATAGCGCCTTTATTTTTCTATCAAAATACAACCCATGCGGTGACCGTAAGCGGTATTGAAAGCTCATACATTACGGTTAATGACCCGCACGGTTTAAAATACAATTTAACAAATAAGTCCTGCAATGTATTGGTCCAAGATCGCCGAACCTTTGATGGTGGTTCTATTACTGCAGATCGACTGGTTTCGAAAACTAAACTTTCTAATAATGTCTATCGTTTTATAAAATCAAGACATGGCATTACACACGTCAATTTAGATAACCCCAATGGTGGTGGTGTTCAGCAAATCGGCACATGCTTATCGCATTTGGCGGGCAGCGGTGCTTCAGACATATTTAAGAACTCGCCGTTTTGGGTACTCACCGGGCATTGGAGTGCGCTACCCTGGGGGGCCGGCCCGCAGTGGAATCAAGCTTCAACATTTCGCAATACGAATTCGAACCCAATGACTTCTTTAATCGCTGAGCAAACTGGGGTGACAAGGCTCACTGCTTTTCGCGACCCCCATACAATTGCAAAATGTCGATCGAATATGGTGAATCTTATAACCAAAGTCGGTGGGGTTAACTTAAAAATTCGTAGTCTCGTAGCACTTTCAATTAAAAAAGAAGGTTTAACTCAAGTGCCTTGCGACAAGTTTGAAGTTACAAATGCGGCGGCGCCGAATACTTCTGTGCCGCAACGTTATGGCTCAGCGACACTCGCCTGTGTAAATGAACAAGTCGCAGTTCGCAAAATGGAGTGTTCAAGTTCAACGGTGGTTAACCTACTAGTTGCCAATGGTCGAGCCCATCGAACATATGACACCGTATCTAAATCTTTTTCGCCAAATTACATAGTCGATAGCTGCTTGGGTAATTGGCAGGTTTCGACAGAAAAAAACAGCTGTGTTTGCGAGGGTGACAACAGCTCAAATGGGCCCAACCGAGTCATTTGGGATGGCAATAAATCAGCCTGCCAGGTCATATGTAAAACAGGCTTTTCACCCGGGCTTTATACCGACGGCAAATACCGTTGCACATTAGATAAGACATTCAATTACACAGCTCTCGAAGATGGCACCTGTCGGTTTAAAGACAAACAAGGTGGCACCGTGAGTGGCGCATTTAAAAATGATTTTTGTTATGGCCCCACTGAAGGCGCCAACTGCCAATACAGCTCAAGTGTAACCGGGCTATGGCGAAACGGTTTGTGTTTAGCGCCAAATGGCACGGCTTGCACAGCGAATCGTAACGGCCGAGATTTCGCCGGCACCGTGACAAATGGTGTCTGCTTCATAGCCAATAACACAGCTTGCACTTACGCCGAAGGCACCACCAATTTAGCCGGTTATTTTTCGGGCAACAGATGCATACCCAATGAAAACACCGTATGCGCTTTTGTTCGAAATTCAGCTTCAATTGCAGGCAGGTACCGCGGTGGCACTTGCGTGGCCAATGACGGCATTAATTGCAATTTTACCTATGCCAACACACCGTACTCAGCCACTTACGTCAGCGGCATGTGTCGCCCAGCTGACGGCCTTGCCTGTACTTATTACGACAACGGTAAGGCCGTGCCAGGGGGTAAATTTATAAATACAAGTTGCCGCCCACCCGATGGCTACACCTGCTCTGTTGGGCAAACCGGCTCGAAAATTAATGGTACCTATTTAAATGGGGTTTGCAGCGTGCCCAATGGTTCAACGTGCACATTTGTGACTGACCTTGGTCAAACGGTCAGTGGCCGAGTCGCTGGCCTTGAATGCGTACCACCTCAAGATACCGAGTGCGTGCTTTTATCGACTGTGACTAACCAACGCTATTTGGGCAAGCTACAAAATGGTGTTTTCTGCAACGTAGCCGACGGCACTGACTGTTCATACATAAAAACCAATTCAACAAATACGACCAGCGCCAAGTTTTACCAAAACAGTTGTCTCTCAATAACTGAAGGCGGCACCTGTGGCTTCACTGCCGGGCAAGGCACTGTAAAAGGCTTTTATGTGGGTGGGGTCTGTACGGCACCAGAGGGCGAAAAATGTAGATTCAATAGTGGCGGCCTTTCAGGTCAATTTTACGACGGAGTCTGTGCAAAAGCTGACGGGCAACCCTGTACCACTACAATACCGGGTTCGGGGTTGAACACCTACCAAGGTGTATTTGCAAGAGGTATTTGCGTGCCACATAGTGGGCAAACCTGTCGCATTTCAAATGAATTTGGCGCAAATTTGCCCGGGATTATTTCTGCCGGGGTATGCCGAATCAATGACGGCCTTACTTGCCCAACCTACAATCGGGCTGCAGTTTTTAGAAATAACGTTTGCCAAGTGCCTGATGGCACTTCATGTGACATCTCTGACGCTGGCTTGGGTTCGATTCAAGGGTTATACAAAAACGGGTCGTGTGGCTACAAAGATAGCCAAGCCTGCACGTTGCAATTGATGGGGCAGTCTTATTCAGGCACAGGCGTAAATGGACTTTGTAAACCCGCTGATGGGGCGTCTTGCTTTACGGTTCTATATGGCAATGTGGCGACTCAATTTTTAAATGGCAAATGCTTGCCAAAAAATGGGCAAATTTGCCGGCCCCATTCGTATTGGTGGGGTTCATATGTAAACGGTGTTTGTATGGCCCCAGAAGAATCGCCATGTTTTGTTGACCCAACAGACCAAGTCGCCGCTGGCACGGTAAGACTAGGCATTTGTCAGCGGACGACAGCCTTGAACTTCTTTGACACGATCCAGTTGGTGTCAAATTTAAAAGATGGCGATGCTTGCACAGCTAATCTAACGTCAATGCCACAGGGCAAAATTAAAGCCGGGGTTTGCATACCCAACGATGGCACGAACTGTTTTGTGATGAATTTTGATCAAAGAATTCCTGGCACCTACTACCGCGGTGATTGCAAAGCACAAGAAGGCTACCCATGCCGCGTCGATAATTTGGGCTCACACCGCAGAGGTACTTATAGCAGCGGCGTTTGCTTGGGCCTTGAGGGGAATTTTTGCTTGGCTGCAAATGAAACCTCTCAGAATGTCATAGAGGGCGTTTATAATATGGGCGTTTGTACCTACGATAAAACCACGCCTGGTTGCTTGGCACAGCAACACCTTGAAACGCCAGTTCGGAGCAAATTAAGCCTGTTGCAGGGACATAATCGGTGCTGA
>JAYUVI010000139.1:0-2778 GCA_043754135.1 Bdellovibrionales bacterium
AGCTGGTGTCGCATATAGCACAAGGTGTAAATCACCAAGTGCTGCTCGGAGTGACGGGCTCGGGCAAGACTTTCACTATGGCTCACGTGATTGAGCAATTACAAATGCCGACGCTGATTATGGCTCCCAATAAAACTTTGGCTGCACAATTGTATGTCGAAATGAAAGGGCTCTTCCCCGAAAATGCGGTGGAGTACTTTGTTTCTTATTACGATTACTACCAACCTGAGGCGTTTATTCCGTCGACCAATACGTTTATCGAAAAAGATTCAGCCATCAATGAGCAGATTGATCTTATGCGCCACTCGGCCACGCGTTCGCTCTTCTCGCGCGATGATGTGATTATCGTCAGTTCAGTTTCGTGTATTTACGGTATTGGTAGTGCCGAAGAGTACGAAAGCATGACGATTAAATTGAAAGCGAATTCGAAATCTCGGCGCGATGATTTTCTGCGTGAGCTGGTTAAAATTCAGTATCGTCGAAAAGATATCGATTTTCACCGCGGTACCTTTCGCGTGCGTGGGGATGTAGTCGAGGTGCACCCGGCTTATGAAGAAGATCGCGTGATTCGCGTGGAATTTTTTGGCGATTTTATTGAGCGCATTTCTTGGGTTGACCCTCTGACTGGCGAAATTTTAGAAGAAGTTGAAGATGTTGAAATTTTCCCCGGTAGTCACTATGTGACCTCAAATGAACGCATTAAGACGGCTATCGAAACTATTCGTACGGAGCTGCGGGATCGCATTCAGTATTACAAAGACAACATTATGTACTCTGAAGCCGAACGTATTGAGCAGCGCACGCAGTATGATCTTGAAATTTTGTCAGAGATGGGTTTTTGCCCCGGCATTGAGAATTACTCACGCCACTTAACCGGTCGAGCTGAAGGCGAACCGCCGCCAACTCTGATTGAGTATTTCCCTGAAAAGTTTTTGATGATTTTAGATGAGAGCCATGTGACCGTACCCCAAATTGGCGGCATGTATCGCGGTGACCGCGCTCGTAAACAAACTCTAGTGCAATATGCATTTCGTTTGCCTTCGGCTTTAGATAATCGGCCTTTAAATTTTCAAGAGTTTGAAAAGTTAATGGACAAAGTGGTGTATGTATCGGCCACGCCCAGCGGTTATGAAATCGATAAGAGCGGAGGTTTGCTGGTCGAACAAATTATTCGTCCAACGGGTTTGCTGGATCCCATAGTTGAAGTGCGACCGGTGACTTACCAAATTGATGACTTGCTTGGCGAAATTCGTGAACGCATCAAACGTAAAGAGCGGGTGCTGGTCACAACTTTGACAAAACGCTCGGCTGAAGATTTGACAGAATATTACGAATCTTTGGGTGTGAAAGTGAAGTACTTGCACTCTGACATTCACACCCTGGAGCGCACGCAGATTTTGCGTGATTTGCGTTTAGGAGTATTCGATGTGTTGATCGGTATCAACCTGCTTCGTGAAGGACTTGATTTACCGGAAGTGAGTTTGGTGGCCGTGACTGATGCTGACAAAGAAGGCTTTTTGCGGTCTGAGCGCTCACTGGTGCAAACCATCGGTCGTGCGGCCCGAAATTCAAACGGTCGCGTGATTCTTTACGGCGATCGCGTGACCGATTCTATGAAAAAGGCAATGGATGAAACCCTACGTCGTCGAGGTATTCAAGAAGAGTACAATCGCGAGCACGGCATTACTCCGCAGACGATTAAAAAGAAAGTGCAGGGTGATCTTGCGCAGGTTTACGGCACCACTTTTATTGAAGAAAAAATTAAAGGTGCGAAATTAAAAGCGAGTCAGCAGCTTGAGAAATTTAAGAATAATCCGACTGGTATAGCGAAAGAGATCATCAAATTGCGAGCGAAGATGAAGAAATTGTCGGGACAGCTTGAGTTTGAGGAAGCGGCGCAAGTGCGGGATGAGATTAAGCGCTTGGAGTTGTTAGAACTCACTATGCGGGATGGTGAAGTCGATCGCCAGATGGAAAAGGTCGCCTCTGGCGATGACAAAGCGTAAATTATCTTAAAATCGTAAAGATTTGATTATTTGGTTTCTGTAGCGCTCGGTTTTTCGACTGGACGTTCATTAGGCGGGTCAACCAAACAAAAAAATTCGAGCAAAGTGCTTATTTTTTCGTCGGGATGGGCCAATTTCTCTTCACGAAATTTTTTGTTCAGACCTGAGTAAACTCCGTAAAAACCAAGCAACACCCACACACTTAGTACGTGACATAGGGCAATCGCAAGCAAATACCAAAAACCATAACTTTCGTTTTGATCAAGCAGGCTACGTCCGCGATATGAAAGTACAATGGCAAGAAAACTATAAACGCACGACAGCAGCGAAGAAATCAGAAATTTTCCGCCTGACGGCAGATCCGTATAATCTTGCACAACAGTGAGGTAAATTTCGGCCAAGTTGTAAATCGTGTAGGCGAGTGAAGCGCAAGACGTCCAAATCACCATTTTAAAAAACATTTGATAAGCCACCGCTGCATTCGCTGAAGAAAAAAGACTTTCGAGAAAAGTACCAATCGCGGTTTCTATTTTTTTCATATATCCTGCCTTTATTTGTTGTTAGGTGTGACCTAGCTCCCGCCCATTGGTTCCCAGTCGATTGGCTAGCCCAAAGACTTACCCCAGATTCTCTCGAGCCCACTGCGTTAAGCTAGTTGCCGAAGCATAAATGCAATCTTCAGAATAATTAGTGCGAGCACTAAAAATTCCTTAATCCGTTTCATCCTTCGACCGAATATGAAACGTAACTGGCCAGCCTTCGGCGGCCAGTT
>JAYUVI010000140.1:0-7290 GCA_043754135.1 Bdellovibrionales bacterium
ACTCAGTCACGATTTTTTTATTTTTACAACCGGCTTGGGTGCCCGCACGCACATCTGCGAGTTTTACCCCAGCGAAAGCCGCCGGTAATAAACCCACTGGCGTAAAAGCTGAAAATCGCCCGCCCACATCGCGAGGGTGTTCGACCATTTCTATATCATTTTCTTTTGCCCAGTTATGAAGAGGGTTACCAGTGAACTCTGTCACAACCGTGATCGCTGAACTCACCGAACGCTTCGCGCGCTTTAAACAACTCAATAAAATTTCTAACAGGCACGCAATCTCAAGTGTATTGCCACTTTTTGAAATTACTAAAAAGTGCGCCTTACGCAATAACACTTTGTCTTGCAGGCATCTTTCAACTGTTTGTGGATCAGTGTTAAATAAAAAAGAAACAGCGGCGCCATTACCAGCACCTTCAGTTAATGCCCGGCCGCCGAGAGCGCTTCCACCCATACCGAGTACAACTAACTGCTTCGCTTTACGACGTAATTTTTTTGCAGCAGTTTCAGCGACACGCCAATTCTCATCGCGCCCAGGCAATTGCCAAAAACCCAAATCTTGACGCGTGAGCAGCTTCTGCAGAGCTTGTTCGGCACTTTTCAATTTTGATGCATTTAATGGCGACGCGAACTCAGCTCTCCACATAGTTGTGCTATTCCACTTCTTTCTGCAACGAAGTGTATTTTACACGAGCTTCGTACGCCGTTAGAAACGCCACGTAACTCCAAGTCAAATCACGAGCAGAAAGCATATAACCATTTTCACGACTCAACTGCTCCGACATATGACCACTGGCATCGGCGTGATATTTCACTCGCTGCATGTACTCGTCGCCCTTGATACGATCACCCAAACGGTAAAAATATTCAGCGTAAGCTAGAGTCGTGAGAAACCAGGGATTACCGTTATAGTAACGATCTTCAGGGTAACGTCCAATTGCTGGCGCCAGGTGAGCCGTTCTCTGATTAATTTGGTAAATGCTCGCAAAAGAACGCTCAAGACTTCCCATTGTGTTAAATAAAAATGAATTGTTCAGTGGCAAAAACCATTCTTGTGGCGAATGCAAAAACGCAAGCAAAGATGCGGTGTCGACGCCGCCATGTTTGTAATCAAGTCCGTCTTCGCGATGAGTGTTTTCAACAATCAATTGCTTTGAAGCATCTAAATGGGCCAAAGCCAAACTTTCAGCAATACTTGCCTGCGTACTGTACCAAGCAGACAGCGCGGCTTCACCAGTTGCAGCAGCCAGCTTCGCACCCGATACCAATGCGGCACGATTCACCACGCGCGTATAAAAGTGGTCCCCCTTGGCTTCTTCCCAAATATCAAATGAGCCTTTTAAAACTTCTGTCGCCGTGTAGTCGAGATCTCGACGAATCACCGGCCAAACGACTCGTACAGCGGTTTCCCAACGACCTTGTAATGCTAAATACTGTGCGAACCGAATGAATAACGAAGCTCGCAACGCCGGGCCATCATTTTGTGGTCGCGACCAGGGCAGCATATTGGGAGTGCCATCCACATTGTAACGAGGTTCGCCAATGCCGGTGTACCCATGAAGGCCCTGGTTGAACTCCGAGAAACTTAAGTAATCCCACAGTAAAACTTCGAGCTGAACAGGCGTCAGATGGATTGGCATTGAATCCGGGTAAGACCCTTCAAGCTGGCGCATCCACACATCCATAGTGATTGCTGAGTCACGCACCCAGTGAAAATAATAATCAGGGTCTTCATGCGACGGCGAAGCCAGCACAGCTCCAAAGCGTGATCCCGCTGGCGAAATATTGCGTAAAATCTGGCGCTCAGAAAAGCGGCGCTCTTTCACCATCCATTTTTCAAGATCTTCGGTTGAGGGCCGCTGATCACTTGGACCCGTGCCCGCAATCGCCACTCCAGTGGTCATAAACAAAAATAATAATGAAAAAATACGAATATGCATCCTTCCCCCCCCCGTTCAGACGCGTTTATAGTCATCTTCGAATCGCGTGATATCATCTTCGCCGAAATAACTGCCCGTTTGCACTTCTATCACGACGAGCGGCACTCGACCGGCGTTGCGCAATCGATGTTTGCTCCCCTGCGACACCAGCAACTGCTCGCCTGCGCGATAGTGTTTAACGTGGCCTTCCATCACCACTTCGGCCTCGCCGCTGATAATACTCCAATGTTCATTGCGTTTGAGATGCAGTTGATAAGACAACTGTTGCCCAGGTTCAACAATTAAACGCTTCACTTTGTGATCAGGGCGATCCGACAAAATCTCAAAGCGACCCCACGGGCGTATTTCAAATATATGTTCATGCGCTTGCGGTAAACGTGCTTCACGCATGCTTTCCACAAGCATTTTCACACTCTGACTTTCACCGCGTTTCGTAACCAGGAGCGCATCCGGAGTGTCCACTACAATCAGTTGTTCAACTCCGCAAAGCCCCACCACTTTACCCTCTGGGCTGTAAACAAAATTGTCCGTTGCATTATGTGAAAAAACAGTGGCTCGCGAGTCAATTTTAACTTTTTCTTCTTGCAAACGTGCAAGCTCATCCCAAGATCCTACATCGCTCCAACCCCAATCGCCGGGTATGCACGTCACTGCATCGCTGAGTTTCTCCATAATACCGTAATCCAAGCTTTCGGCACCAATGTTGGCGTAGATATATTTGAGATTCGACAGATCGGGCTTTACTGTCGAAATCTTGCGCCACATTTCAGGCATCAACTTTTGCATGTAATCAGCCATGGTTTTGACTTTGAAAAAGAAAATCCCGGCATTCCAAAAATGGTGCGGGCTTTGTGCGTACTCTTCGGCTTTGGCGCTATTAGGTTTTTCAAAAAAGTTTTTCACTTTGTACGCGGCCAGCTCGCCTTTGTTGCCGACGCCAGAGCTTTCAATCTCCATGTAACCATAACCAGTCGCCGCGTAACTGGGCTTCACTCCTAAAGTGACTACACCACCATCACGCTTCACTACAGTTTCAGCTAGGCGAATGGCGTCCTGAAAAAGATTGGGGTTAGCAATCAAATGATCTGCCGGGTAAACGCCCATCACTTCATCGCCGTGCCCCTGCTCGAGCTGGCGATGCACCACCAAAGCAATAGCGGGCGCGGTGTTTTTTGAAAGTGGCTCAAGCAATATGGGGTATTTTTCTGCATCAAGTCCAGCAAGCGCGTTTTTCGTTAGCGTATCCATAGTCTCGAGAGTCACAATTTCGGCGCCGCCAAATGGGCGCAACCGCTCAAGCGTATCGCGTAAAAATGACCGGTCAAAAAATTCACAAAATTGTTTGGGGTAAGACTCACGCGAAACGGGCCATAGCCGCGAGCCACTCCCCCCCGAGAGCACAACTGAAATCATCTTGTGATTCTCGCGACAATCCTGAGAAATGCAAGCCTAGACAAACAGTTAAAAATAAAAGATTATGGGCCCACAAAAAACTGGCGCAATGCAAAATTTCTAGAGAGGGTGAAGCTCACTATGAACATTCCATTCATCGATTTAAAAACGCAGTATCAAGCGCTCAAACCCGAAATTGACAAAGGTATTTTTAAGGTGCTCGAACACGGCCAATTCATCATGGGGCCTGAAGTGAAAGAGTGCGAAGACAAACTTAAAAAATTTGTTGGCGCCAAACACGCACTGACTGTATCGAATGGATCAGACGCTTTACAAATGGCACTCATGGCTTTAGATATCGGCGCCGGTGACGAAGTCATCACGACGGCATTTTCGTTCATTGCCACTGCGGAAATGATTTCGATTTTGGGTGTTAAACCCGTGTTTATCGATATCGACCCCCAAACCTACAATATCGACTCGAAAAAAATCGAAGCGGCGATCACTCCCCGCACCAAAGCCATCATGCCAGTTTCTCTCTATGGCCAACCGGCTGATTATGATGAAATTAACGCCATCGCGAAAAAACATAACCTGTATGTGATTGAAGATGCCGCCCAAAGTTTCGGCGCCACTTACAAAGGTAAGCGCAGTTGTAATCTCACACACATTGGTTGCACTAGTTTCTTCCCAGCGAAGCCACTAGGCTGTTACGGCGATGGCGGCGCGATCTTCACTAACGACGATCGCATAGCCGAAATGCTCACTTCAATTCGCGTGCACGGGATGGGCGAGCACCGCTACCATCACCCACGTTTAGGCATTAACGGTCGCCTCGATAGTATTCAGTGTTCAGTGATTAGCGCTAAAATGAGTCGTTACGAGTGGGAGCTCGAACAACGCGAAATCATCGCGCAAAAATACACCAAATCTTTTTCTGAACTCTCGAGCTTCGGCGTAAAGACACCGCACGTACATGCAGATCGCAAAAGTGTTTGGGCGCAGTACACTCTCTGGGTGCCAGATCGCAAAGTGTTTCAAGCCCGCTTGCAAGAAAAAGGCGTGCCCACAGCTGTGCATTACCCGATCACTATGGCCGATCAACCCGCTTACAAAGAAACGTCGGTCACTCACGATATTTCTCAGGCGCGCCAAGCGGCCGACCACGTGGTGAGTTTGCCGATGTTCCCTGATATGAAAGATGACATACAGAACCAAATCATAACCGCTGTTCGCAGCGTCTATAAGTAAGAGGTTTAGAAATGATTTTATTACTCAAACAACTTTTCGGTTTTTTAAAACTACTTAATAGCGACACAGGCACCAACCAACTTGCAGCCGGAGTAGCAGTCGGTTTCGTACTTGGCATGACACCGTTTTTCTCACTGCAGTCGATTTTAATTTTTATATGTCTTCTGGTGTTTCGCATTCAAATCGGCGCCGCGTTTTTATCTGCCTTCTTTTTCGCGTTTATGGCTTACCTACTCGATCCCGTTTTTCACACTGTGGGCTCAGCGGTTCTCGAGTCCCCGGGGTTAGAAGGTCTTTTCACCACGCTTTACAATGTGCCACTCGTGCCTTTCACCCGCTTTAATAATTCGATTGTTATGGGTTCAGGAGTAGTGGCCATAGCTCTCGCGCCTTTTGTGTTTTTAGTGAGCCGCACGATGATCGTGCGCTACCGCCTGACTGTGGTAGAACGATTTAAACAAACACAGTTCTGGAAAGCCATTAAAGCGACGGCCTTCTTTAAATGGTACGCCACTTACGACAATTTGCACGGAGGGTAAAATGAATAACAATAACAACATCACTCCGCCTGCCCCGCCGGCCGCCCCCATAAAAAAGCCTAAAGTTAAAGGCCCTATTCGCACAGAGGCCGTTGTCCCTATTTCGATTATTTTTTTAATCACATTCATATATTTTCATTTTGCCTTCGATATGAACCTGAAAAGTTTAATCGAGTGGGGCGGTACTTATGTGCATGGCGCTGAAGTTAATGTTAGTAGCTTGCGCACAAGTTTCATTGGCGGCTCTTTCTCTCTGAAGGGCCTCGAAGTCACCGACAAAGAAATGCCTGCACGCAATTTGGTTAAATTGGGCGAAATTCGTTTTCATTTTTTATGGGATGCTCTTTTACGAGCAAAATTCGTTGTGGCTGACGCCGGCATCGATGGCATTGAGATTTACTCACCACGCAAAAGCCCTGGTTACGTCAAACCGCCTGAGCCCCCGCAAGCCAGTGGACTAGCGGCTAATGATCAAAAAGTTTTAGATCAGACGAAGACTACCGAAGGCCAAGCTGACGGTGGCCTCGACCAAGTTTCAAAAATGATCGAGGGTGGTAGCGATGGCAATGTCGCC
Source organism: Bdellovibrionales bacterium (assembly GCA_043754135.1). Lineage (GTDB taxonomy): Bacteria > Bdellovibrionota > Bdellovibrionia > Bdellovibrionales > UBA1609 > RBG-16-40-8. The sequence goes on from JAYUVI010000140.1 coordinate 5,697, forward strand.
GCTGACATCCGTGGCAATTTAAAATCTGAAGCGCGTATTAAAGAACTCGAAGCCGAGCTCAAAGAAAAAGAAAAAGTATGGCAAGAACGCCTCAGTAAGCTCCCCCAGAAAGAAGAGTTTTCAGCTCTCGTCAACCGCGCCAAAGCTTTGAAATTCGACACCAAAAACCCAAAAGAATTCGCCAGCGACATAAAAGAAATCGGCAAAATTAAAAAAGAAGCCGATGAAAAAATCAGCACCTTTAAAACTATGAGTAAAGATTTAAAGGCCGACGTTGATAAATACAACGAAGCCTTTCGCAGCATCGACGATCTCGTGAAACAGGATATGAAAGATCTTGAATCTCAAATGAAACTGCCAAATCTTGAGTCCGGTGATTTATCAAACAGCATCTACGGCAAAATGTTTGGCGGTAAACTCGTGGCTTTACAGCGCTACATGTTGCTGGTGCGCAAATACATGCCACCAGCGAAAGATAAAAATGCGAAGCAAGATGAAGCTCTTTTACCCCATGCACGTGGCGCGGGTAAAACGTATCGCTTCAAAGTAACAACGGGCTATCCACTATTTTGGCTCAAACATTCTTCGATTAGCAGTGAACCCACTAGCGAAGGCTTCGCCGGTAAAGTGAAAGGCTCTTTAACAAACGTCACTTCTGACCCAACCTTCGTTGGCAAGCCCGCTGTTCTAGATGTCGCTGGCGACTTCCCAAAATCGGATATTCACAATACCCAACTGAAAGTCACTATCGATCACGTCAATGAACCAAAAGAAATGCTCGAGCTCCGAGTAGGTCACTTCCCCGTTTACGAAAAAGCTTTGCTGAGCGGCAGCAGCGTGGGTCTGACGGTTAAGAAAGCCAGTGGTTCATCCGTGATGTCGGCTCAGCTTGTTGACCGAAATGTAAACCTTGAGCTCAGAAATGAATTCAAGCAAATTGACTACGATCTAAAAGCCAATTCAAAAACGGTGAAAGAAGCTTTAACAAGTATATTGGCGGGTATCCCCGTGATCACCCTCAATGCGACGGCTTCTGGCAGTTGGGATCACCTAAGTTTGCACCTCAATTCAAATCTAGGGTCTGAACTTAGCCAAGGTTTAAAAAAATATGTACAAGCTCGCATCGATCAAATGCGCGCCAAAATCAAAGATTCAATCGAAAGCAAAATCAAACCACAAAAAGACAAACTCTCTGGTGATTTCAATAAACTGAAAGGCCAAACCGATGACTCCCTCAAGTCACGATCAAAAGAACTCGACCAGGCTAAAAACGATGTCGATGGCGCCGAAAAGACCGGCGGCGGTGGAGGCACCAAAAAAGATAAACTCAAGAAAGAGGGCCTGAAGCTGCTCAAAGGTTTCAAATTTTAGCTTTGAAATTTTAAGTACAAGACAAAGACTTCAAGTTTTACTATCGAAGTTAAGTACGAGACAAAGACTTCAAGTTTTACTATCGAAGTTAAGTACGAGACAAAGACTTCAAGTTTTACTATCGAAGTTAAGTACGAGACGAAGGCTTAAAGTTTTACTATCGTAATTTAAGTACAAGACGAAGACTGCGAGTTTTAATAGTGATTTTAAGTTTAACATGAAG
>JAYUVI010000141.1:0-3127 GCA_043754135.1 Bdellovibrionales bacterium
GTTTTTTGGTAAATAACACTTTCATCTTGCGCCTGAGCAGTGTGGCTTAGTCACAAAATGAAAAGAGGGAGAAAAAAACTGAGGAGCGACTTCATTGAATCTCCAACAATTCACGAATTTGGCGTGTTAGATTGGCCACGGTGTTGAGATGACCATATTTATTAAACAGCTCTTCAGATTTATCTTGCAGCAGGGTGGCAGAGTTTTTCACGTCGTTGACCGAGACGCGATCAAAAATAAATTTGATCTTCATCGCGATCATTTTACGAAACATTAAGCGGACATCTTGAAAGAGCTGGTCAGCTTTAAGTTCTTCTTCGATTCCGTTTTGTGTGAGTATAGCTTGCGTAGTTCTTTTTTGGACGATTCTAATCACCGCGAGAATATTGTGGAAGGCTCGATCTTGTAATTCGTTTACGACATCCCAACTTAAATTGCTAAAGGTAGTTTCGATTTCGGTTTGCTTGGTGAGAATAAATTGAGTCATCATTTTCGCGATCATGTCGGGTGAAGATTTATCGGCTATTTTTTTGTCGAGAACTTTAATTTTCTGTGCTTGAGCGATCACTTGATCTTTTACACTCTGATCACCATCGTGCTTGAGGACTTCCTCAGAAAGCCTTTTCAATTCTCTCATGGCTTCGTCGTGCTCACGAATCAAAGCGGCATACTTTTCGATTTGTTTATCTAGCTCATCACTTGAAACAGAACGTCTTCTAAATTCTTCAATGTTGTTGGCTGCTTGATCTAGAACAACACGAATTTTGGCAGTCGAATCTGACATCGATTCGCAATGTTCGCGGTAGTACCGTCCAATGTCGATATCAGTAGCAGAATTATGAAAGGCGTAAATCTTCGCATCGACTATTTCATTTTCTGCTTTAACGCGCTCTTGATGGCTTAAATACATCGCGCCAAGAGCGACAACCACTCCGCCAGCCATAACGTAGGGTGCCGCAGCGGTCGCAACCGATACTGCGCCTGCGCTACCACCGGTGGCCATAATCGAAGCATCTATACTCATAACGGTCAAAGCTGCATTCGTAGCGGTGTTACGATCTTTTTCAGCTTGCGAACCTGTGCCTATGTAGTAGCCCGAGCCAGATGGAGCGCCGCCATTGCCTACCGACATGTAGATAGAGTATTGCGGCTGTGGCATGTCGGGGTAATCAAACAGTGGTGACGGGTCACCCAAACCACGGCCTGACTGGCAGCGCCCTTCGAAAATACTAAATGCGCGCGAAGCGAAAATTAAACTTTTACGCGCGTCGAAGCGGGCCTGAGCCGGGTAAAAAGACAGATTGAATCTGTTTTGCACTGCTTTTACATAATCGTTATAAATTCTGTTAACTTCAGCGCGATTACTGGCCACCTCTGTGGGGTTTACATTGGCGATGGCTTCAAGCCTCTTGAGTAAATCAGCCTGCTCGGTCAATGCGATCTTTTTGTAATTGTCTAAATTGTCCGTTTGATAAAGTTCGCTTAGCATTTCTGAAAGCGCAGAATTAAAATCATTTGATACCGCGGTCATAGCCTTGGCTTGCGCTTCGACCATGCTGGCGAGTACCGCTTCTTGCGCGATCTCATGCGGCCCAGCCTGTAGCGTTTGCAAGGGGAGACTACTGATGGCCCCTAAAATTATTGAAAATATTTTTTTCATAGCATTATCCACCGATTAAACATTCGCGATAAGATTTTGAAAGCTGGTCAGTACGGTCGTTTTGTCTGTAAGCTTTACGAATAGGCTCCATGAAAGGGCTACTGAGTGGATCGTCGAAAATCCCTACTTGATGAGTCAGTAACTCAACCATAACATCGACGGCGCCGCCTGAAGCCTCATCTACGGTTACAAATTTAAGCCGTTCGTACAAATCTGCTGAGATGTTTTTCGAGCCATTCTCAAGATCATTGAGAGTGCTTAAGAGTGATGTGGCTTGAATGGGGGTCATATTGCCCTTGTAAAAGCCGAGGACTTCTTTTTCTAATCCCTTATTAAAATCTTTGCGTAGCTGAGCGACGTTGACGAGGGACTGCGTAATTTCGTTAATTATGTCTTGGCTGGTGCCCAGATTTTTAAAAGTCTCAAAGGTTTGTTGAATACCTGAGCTGAGATCATCGAAAACATCTCGAGAAATCTCTGAGTATTTGCGAATCAAAATCCAGGCGGCTTTCATTTTTTCAAATTCAGTTTCGTTTCGCGCAATCGAGTCATGAAAAATTGAATGCTTGGATTTGGGAAATATCCCACGGCTTTGTTTGAGGGATGTCGTCAATCAGAAGATCGTCACTCCCGTGCAGAAGATTGCGGGCTATGCTTTCGAATGTATAAACTTGCGCGGGCAATTGGCAGAAAGTTTCTTGAGGGCGTCGTTGACAGTGATCCTGTGCGAAGTTCAAGATCGCGTCCTGTAAATAGCCGCCGCCTTTAGAGGTCTGCAGAAAGAATCGACTGATTTTCGCAAGACCCTTAGTACTGAGCTGGCCGGAATCAGCTTGCAATGAAGTTTCAAAACCAACAGCGAATACTAAAGTTGCCGAAAAAATTATTTTGAGAGAAGTTTTTGAATGTTCCATGCTGAGCGAATAGAGCAAGCCTAATACCAGGCTCATCTCCACCATATTTGACGCTAAGCATAAATTAGCTTAATCTGCATTAGAAAACGGACATCGGTCCGAAACCGGAGATGAATACGGACACTCCGGACGGCCTATCACCATTAAGGTCCACAACTATCGGCAATTAAATTTTGAAATTTAGCCTCAAACACTGCTGGGCCTGGAACTTCGGGATTAATCGCAATGCTCTTGATGCTAAAAAGCTCCAGAGTAATGCATTCGGCTCGTCTTACAGTCGCGACATATTGTGCGCCACCCTCGGTTTGAGAGACTCCCAAAACAGCGGTATTAGGCTCTGCATAGAATGCCAATACTGCTTCGATCTTTTTCTTGCTAACCATGTTCTCAGAGCCTTGAGTGCCGCCGCTCGCGTTCTCACCTGCGCAAACAATTGATGACGAAAGCGCAACTAGTACTACAACTATCTTAGTTAGGTTTTTCACTGTTTTCTCCTTGTGATTACATTTTTTATTTTCCATCTTGACCCCAGCGAAAGTAACATTTGAATAAA
>JAYUVI010000142.1:0-2955 GCA_043754135.1 Bdellovibrionales bacterium
AGTATCTGCGTCTATCGCAGAAAAAATTCAGCGAGCTGGTTCAATACCATATGATTTTGGCAAAGAAATATCGTGCGCAAAATCAATTTGCCGCCTGCAAGGCTTCATATCGCAATGCCATGGTTATGCTGAAGAACCCGAATGATAAGACTTATCTTGAAGCTAAAACTAGTTTCGAGGTTTGCGACGCACTCGAGGGGGATCGCTACTAATGGCTAAATTAGTCGTCACCCTTCATGGCCAAACCCTCACAGAGCTTAAACTGCTGCCTGGTCACGAGTATTTTGCCGGCCGCGGGTCGAGTTGTGCTATCCCGCTCTCACAAGAGCGTGGCATTTCTCGACAACATCTAAAATTTTTCCAAGAGTCTGGCATTTGGACTGTGCAGTTGATTTCAAAATACGGCGGCATGATTTACGGTGGTGATACCGTTTCGCATATTGAACTCAAGCATGATTTGAATTTTTCAGTTCCACCTTATGAATTCTACTACACCGACAAAGTCGAAACTGCACCGGTTTTGAGCCCTGCACACACTCAAGCTTCGCAATCGGCTCCCACCACGCAAACGCCGACTGCGCAAAGTTCGCCGGATGGCCTCGACACCACTAATCCTGCAGTTTCAACTTTGGTGGCTTACGTACGCATTAATAATAATACAACGAAAACTGAAGAGGTTTTCAAACTCGAAGGCCATTTGTGGACAGCCGGTCGCCACCCCTCTTGTGAATTGGTGATCAACGACTCGGCTATTTCTCGCAAACATTTTGATCTCGAACACCGCGATGACGGCTACTACATGACTGATCATGGTAGCTCGAATGGCACGAAATTAAATGGCGACCGCATCGAAGCTCACAAGGCCCTGAAACTTTCGAGTGGCGACATTATCACCATTCGTAGCATTGAAGTGATTTTTGAAATTCACGATGCTCTTTATCAGACGCAACTTATTATGATCGAAGAAGCCGCTCGTCATACGGCTGAAGAACACGAGGCTCAAGTCGCGGCCGGCGAAGCCGTGCTCGTGCCTTATCAAGGCGAAACGCACTTGCTGACTCAGGTGAATATACCGCCAGCTGTATTGCGTGTGCCTCGCGGGGCTGAGCGACAGAAAAAGAAATTTAAACCGACATTTATTCATCTTGTGGTCGGTTTACTGAGTGTATTATTCGCCTATCTTTTGTTTTCAGGTGATAACAATAGCGGCAAACCACGTCCCGGTACGACCAATGCAGCGTCAACGAGTGATGGTGGTACAAAAGCCCAACCAATGGAAGACCTTTCGCCGGAGAAACGCAAAGAGGTTATGGATCTGTTCAACCTCACCAAAAATTACTACGTGCAAAGAAAATATTTACTCTGCTTATCTCAGCTCGAAAAATTACATGCTCTGGTCGCGTCTTATGATAATTCAAAAGAGCTTGAGTCACTCTGTAAACAAGCGCAAGAGTTGGATCAAATCGAAGAAGACCGTCGACGAAAGGAAGAAAAACGCGCTGAAGTAGAAAATGTGATTCGCAAAACCGTTGAAGAATGCCGCCAGCAAGTGAACGCCACCACGACCAGCGCCGAAATTGACTTGTGTCTGCAGCCGGCTATCGAACTCAATCCGCAAGATGGCCAAGTTATGGAGTTGCAAAGCCTCGTGCGCATGCAAGAAAATGCCAGCGAAGAGAAACAAGCTAAAGAACTTGTTCAACGTCGGCGTTTGGCTGCGGCTCGCGCCCTTTTCGAGTCAGCTTCACGCAATTACCACACCGGTCAACTCAAACTGGCGCTGCGACAGTTCAATGACTTTATCAGCGGCAACTATGGCTTAGTACAAGAAACCAACGAAGCTGTGCGAAACATCGCTTCGATTTCTAAAACTTTGGATGAAAAAATAGAAGAACAAATGACTGTTTGCCAAGCCGCCGTCGACAAAGCTGATCTTAAAGGCGCTATTAAAGCTTGCGACAGCGTGCTGAAAGAATCGCCAAATAATGAAAAGGCCCGCGCCAATAAAGACAAAGCTTATTCGCAATTGAAGCAAGAGATGAAAAGCATTTATGAGGATGGTTCTCTTGAAGAAAGCATGGGCAATATCGAACTCGCTAAGGAAAAATGGACAAAAATTCTCGAATCATCAACGCCTGAAGACGAGTACTACAAAAAGGCCAAGCAGAAGCTGAAAAAGTACGGCGTGGGCATGTAAGGTGGGGATGTAAGAACATGACCTTTAAAGAAAGATCGTATAGCGGTAAAGTTTTTAGACCACGACCCGAAATTTTAGTCGAGGCCGATGGTCAATTGGTGATTATCGCGACCCCTTGGGGACCGCGCTCTTCAGCTAAAAAAGTAATCCAAGTGATTCAAGATTTTTTGCACTCTGTGCAACATGACGCCGAGGCGACGTCTCCGTTTGCGATGCTCACCTGTCTCTCGCCAAAAGCCAATTACTTGCGTATCGCCATAAAACTCGCCAACGACTTGATCTACAATGAAGACAATAAAAATGAATACACTTCAGGTGTAGAATTATTTGTAATGATTCGCGAACCTAATGAATTAATCTGGACGCAAGTTGGCTACCCATTCGCGTTGTTGGATCGTAGCCAAAGGCCGCTTGTGTCACTGGGCGCTCAGCATGATCTGGTGGTGGAATACTCGAAATTTCAGACCAGCATGCCGCCACTGCCACAAAAATTATTGGGATTAGACCCAAGCTCAGACTTCTCAGTTGAGTCTTTGCACCCACTACCACAAGACCGCGTCATACTACTTGCGCGCTCGGGCTTACCCGCGAATATTCACACTTTATCGAGTGAAAAACGCGATTTAGAATCGGTGTCACAAGTGTTGGCGAAAGATGACGCCGATCTGCCTTACTGGCTGGGCATTATTGATTTCACTGCCGCTTGAGAAAATTTTCGACAGCCTGTCGATAGATTTTATTTTCGGGCAACAATAAGG
>JAYUVI010000143.1:0-2419 GCA_043754135.1 Bdellovibrionales bacterium
TACCTTCACACGCTTACCTTCACACGCTTACCTTCACACGCTTACCTTCACACGCTGCATTCAAAACATGAATTATAATCGATATTATTATATTGCCCCTTGATATAATCGGAATTTTATCTTATAAATAGGCGTGACATAAAAGCGGGAGGTAATGAGCTTGAAGCCTAAAGTACGATTACCCCGCAAGGGCCAGCAAATCGATATGGCCTACTATCTTAACAACAAAAGCTTGAAGCGACGAGCTGCGCACGGAGGCCAACCCACTATAGGCAAACGTAAAACCGAACGACCACTCGACACGAAAAGCCCGATTCACCTGATGCTCAAAGCTAGCAAAGCGAAGGGCCAACTTAGTTTTCTATACAAACAAAACGAGCAGCACGTGCGCCACATTATCGAAAAGCAAGCGCGCAAGTTTTTTGTAAAAATTAGAGATTACGCGAATGTGGGCAATCACCTGCACCTCGAAATCGAAATCACTGCACGTAAAGAGTTTAAACAATTCCTCCGCTCAATTACCTGCATGATTGCGCGTAAAATAACCGGTGCACGCAAAGGCAAAAAATTCGGCAAGTTTTGGGATCACTTAGCTTTCACACGCATCGTACGCTCCTACAAAGAGCAGCAACTGCTCGAGCGCTACATTATGGCGAACAAATTCGAAGCTATCGGTGGGCCACTCGCCCGTGCGCGAGTTTTCGACTATTGGTTTGGCCAGCGTGAATTATTGTATGGTTGAATTATATGAGACGGCGCGAACTACTGCGTGGTCTAAGTAGATGAGATACAGTCAACGCGAACTACTGCATGCGGAACCAAATCCCAAACGGACAACGCGAACTACTTTGTGACCAAACCAGATCCCATACAGTAACGCGAACTACTCTATGGCCGAAATAGATGGCATACAGACCACGCGGATTATTCTAGGACCGAATTGCATAGAATCAAGATCACAGCTCTGATGAGCTATTTTCAATACCTCTATAAAACAGAAATTGACTTCACTCTCCCCTTTTTCGATGCTAACCCACAAAGGTTTAACCGAGATCAATCTTCGAACGGGGCGACTTATGAAAAACATGACTCTTGCGACGAAACTTGCCACCATTTTGACCGTCACGATTTTTATTCAAATCGCGCAAGCGGCGCACCTTGAAGGCTTAGAAACGCAGTTAGACCAATGGGTGCAAATGTTTCAAGCTACGCCCAACACGGGTATCGCGATCGGCATTGTTGAAGGCCACCAACTTGTTTTCTTCAAAGGTTATGGCCAACGGGATCGCGCTCAACGATGGCCGGTCACCCAAAATACTTTGTTTCGTATTGGCTCCAATACAAAATCATTTCTCGCGACTTCTCTTAATATTCTGACCGAACAAGGCCGAATCAACCTTGATGACCCCATACAAAAATACCTACCCGAGTTTGAACTTGAAAATTCTGAAGTGGCTCAGCGAGCTACTTTAGTGGATTTGATGAGCCACCGAGTGGGGCTGCCCCGCCATGATGTGCTTTGGTACCTCGCGCCCTTTAGTCGCGACGAACTTTTTTCGAAACTCCGTTATTTAGAAATGAATAAAAAACCTGGATTTGGTTTTCGCGAGAACTGGCAATACAACAACCTGATGTATATGACTCTTGGTCTGCTGGGCGAAAAGGTTTCAGGGCAAACTTGGCAAAATTTGATTCGCGAAGAGTTGTTACGCCCACTCTCTATGGAAAACACGAATTTCTCTGTCGAGGACAGTCAAAAAAGCCCCGACTTTGCCCAACCCTACATAGGGGAAGTGCTGTGCCCTTTAAACAATACGAACCTATTAGCTCAGCGGGAGTAATGAATTCTTCGGTTCACGATCTCGCCCATTGGGTAGGCTTATTTTTAAATCATGGCGTAACAGCTGACGACAAAAGACTCTTCACAACCGAAACTCAAGAGCGAATGTTTCGAGTGGAGTCGCAATGGACAATGCCCAATCAAGGTATTGAATTTAAATATGGTCTCGGCTGGTCCATTCAAGATTTAGGAGGGCACCGCCTGATCTGGCATGGTGGAAATATTGATGGTTTCACGGCCCACGTCTCTTTTTTACCTGAAGAAAACTTGGGCTTGATCATTTTAGTGAACCAAACCAATGGCGGCAATTTTGAATATCCGTTCCCGGTGACTCAGAACGGGGTAGTTTATAAGCTTATACCGCAGCGAATTTATGAATATTTACTGAACGGTGGGCATGGTCCGACAATTCCTAATCGAGCAGCTGCGCCGGTAACTATTCAGTCGCTTGAGGGCTTTCCTCAAGACTTACCTGTTCACCGCTTGATCGACGGAATTATCTCACCAACAGTGACACCCCCATTTACATTCAGGAAAGGTAAAACTTTGGGAGTATTTTTTGAAATCGCTTACGGCAAG
>JAYUVI010000144.1:0-4058 GCA_043754135.1 Bdellovibrionales bacterium
TCTCGATAAAAAATTTGGCGATACTCCGGTTTTTTTTACGCGAATTGATGGCCACTCCGCTTGGGTCAACACCGCGGCAATGAAACTTGCGGGCCAGTGGCAGAAAAATTTCGCGTGCGGAGAAAATGGGCGCATTATTGTTGGCAATGACGGCTACCCCACAGGTGTTTTTATTGACCTCGCCATGCGACCGTTTATTAAAATTTTTGCAGACACTCCTGTCGCCGATATCAAAGCTGATCTGTTAGCTGGTCAACGGGCCTTTCATCAAGCGGGTTTTACCCATATTCGCGATCTCACTTGTGACGATCGTCAGTGGCAGGCCGAATGCGAACTCGCCGATCAAGGTGAATTACGTATGGCTGTGGAGCAGTTTTTTAGCGCCGATAACCCTGACGATTTTTCAAAGCGCGTGCAATTGGCACTGCAAGCTCGTCGCGAAAAACGCGATCTGCTGAGGGCCTGCGGCGTGAAAGCTTATTTTGACGGGGCCCTCGGCTCTGAAGGCGCTTGGCTAAGTCAACCGTACCGATCAGGTTCGGGTGTCGGGCTTAAGCTGCTTGAAGATCGTCAATTACAAGAGATGATGAAAGAGTGTTTTGCTCATAACCTCGATTTTGCTCTGCATGTGATAGGCGATGAAGCCGCTCACCGAGCTACAGTTCTGGCCTATGAATGTCAGGAGCAAGGGCATAAAGGCGTTTTGCATTTGGAGCACGCTGAACTTCTACGACCTGAAACCATCGAAATTCTACGGCATCTAAATGTGCGCTGTCACTTTCAGCCATGTCACTGGTTAAGTGATAAGATTTGGCTCGAGAAAAAAATAGGTAGCTTAACTGAACACGCTTTTCGTTGGCGAATGCTTGAAGAAGCCCGCGTGCCATTTTATTTTGGCAGTGATAGCCCGATAGAAAAAACTTCGGTGCAAAGAAACTTTTGGGAAGTTCAGGATGCCGCTCAACATGGCATTCAAAAATTTGTGCAGAATTTTTCGTTAGCCCATTCACACCCAGATACCCAGTGGTGTGAGAAAACTTCGACGACTTTTCAGGGTGGCGAACCCACCCGGATATTTTTTAATGGTAAAAAACTTTACTAAAAATATTGTACAAAATTAAAATAAAATATGCCAGGTCATCTCGACGCGAAACCGCGAAGAAGTGAGCCGGCGTTCATAGCGCGATGTGGATCAAAAACCCTCACGATGAGTTGGTGCGCGAGGGTCGTCTTTCTCACGGGATTTTTGATAAAGCACCACGGCACCAGTTAAGGCTGCGGCACCCACCCAAAACCAAGTCTTTTTATAAAAGGGTTTTTCTGCACGGGGAGCTGTTCCTTCAATCGAAGCTTCACCGGTGAACCGATTAATCACGGGCCGGTCATACCGAGGCGCCGACGTCGCCCATGTTGCTCGCTCTTTTTCTGGTTGAAAATGGACCCATTGTTCGGCCGTCATGACTCGCGTCACGGTATTGAAAATCGGCGACAGCAGAGTGAAGCGGTGAGTGCCTTCGGGCAATTGCAGTCGCGTTGAGCTTTCAAGATTATAAAGCCGCCCATTGACCACAAGCAGAGTGAATCCATCCAAACTGTCGTTGCTGACATCAGCCAGAATATTTTGTTGAGCCTTAATTTGGTCGTACTGCTCATAAAGCTGCGCCGGGATGTAAGCGGCATTAGGTTTGGCAAAAGGGTCAAAGCGAGCGCATTCACTCAACCAGTAATGAGTTTTTTCGCTCGTTGCAGCGATCTGCGCGAGCCGAAAAAAAGCAATTTGCATCATCTCTCGGTGCGTTTCGCGCCAATCGGCTTTTAGAGAAAAACTTACTACATCACGCCATAAGGGCTCCGTTTTGGGTGACTCTGATTTTAAATACGCTTGTTGCGCTCTCAAAAAAGCGCCTTTTAAATTCTCGGCTAGTTCAGGTGTGACGAGTTGTGAGTAATTGAGTTCATCTATGCTCAGGGGGTTGCCGTTCGCCACTTTTAGCGCCATAAAATCGGTGTTTGACATATCAGCTGTAGGCGAAAGCACATTTGGCGCAGCCGCCATACCAACAGTATCTGGCGTCGCAGGCGCAGCTGCCAAAGTTTGTGTCGACAAACAAAATGCGAGCCCTAGCACAAATGCCGAATTCAAACGTCGATAAAATATTTTTCTGATGGATGTATCCATTTAGTTCTCCCACACGATTTGAGTTGATGGCGCGATTTCTTTTTTAAATTGAGTGTGCTTTTGCTTTGGGTTTTGCACGACGACTATATAAGGTCGGGCATTTTTCTTGACGATGTCGCGTGAACGCATTTGCGGCACGAGCACGCCGAACTGCGATGGGTCTTTGGGGCTGCGAATAATTCGTAAGCCAGTGGCGACAGCGAGGTCTTGGTTCTCGGTGTACAGGTCGACCACGCCGAATTGCCCGACCATGGCGTCGAGCGAAGCCAGATTCTGTACATCAATCGGCACCAAAACAAATCCATCAGGTATATAGGTGTCGATAACGCTGTCTTCTTCATGCGGCGTTGGGGCGAGTGGCGATTTTTTTTCTGGTTTGTAATCAGCAACAAACGCCACTATGAGAAAAAATGCAACCACCACCGCCAAACTGACGCGTGGGTGTTGCTTAACGACGTTTAAGTCGAAATTCTTGAGCTTCATTTTGTTCCCCTTCGGTTAAGCGAAATTTTCGTGTTTCTGTAAGGCTCACGGTGCAAATGTGCAAAGTGTAATAAACAAAAGCCAAAAAAATCGCGATGGCGATAAAACCTTCGACAATCACTTGGCCACGTTCATGGGCTCGACTTTCTTTCAATACAGTTTTCAAATTCGGCCCTCCTCAATCAGTGTCGCGCGATAAAGCGAACCACGTTGTTCGATGGAAACTACACAACGCAGACTGAACGGCTGTACTTTTTTTAGCCATTTCAGCTGGAGCCATGCGGGGAGCTCCCATTTGTACCGGGCATAAGCGCGTTGATTGCTACGGATCGATGCTGGCGCACGATAGATCGGAGCCAGCTCTTGGGGTTGGTCGGCCACCACCTTGAGGCTTTTAATATCGACGCGAGTTGAGGCTACCCGCCCCATAGCTTGCTGTGCACGAACTTGACCTGACGAGGCCGCGAGGTTGGCTTCTGTGATCAGACGTTTTTGTTCTTGGTCCAAAGCGAATTGCTTGAGTTCGATTTCGGTGATGCGCCTCTCAGCTGCGGTGATCGCCAATTCATTGCCCGACGCTATTGCCGAAAGCAATTTAATCTTCGCCTTACGCATTTGAATGCGCAGCTGTCGCGCCTTGGGGTTAAGCGCGATGAGCTTGTTTAGTTTTTCCGCCACTTGGTCTTGGGTGTTGAAAAGTTGGCTTTTACATACAGATTGTGTGCGGGTGTGCTCGCGAGAAACGAGAGACAATTCCGCCACCGCAAAAAACACAATGGCGAGTGTGGGCAGCAGAATTAAAACTGCGACGTTTGCAAAGCCGCCAGTTTTTTTTCTTTGATTTGCATTTTGAGTTTGAGTTTCTTTTCGTTCGGGCATGATGAGCTCCTTTCATTTTCACTGCGCCACATGATTTTTTTTTCATTGCACCAGGTGACGTCGCCGGTGCTGATTTTATATTGGCGCGCGCTTCGGCGTGACGTGAGGCTCACAGTTTCGACCTCGCCCCACCCAAGTAATCGCGCTTTTTGCTTAAAGTTTTCTCGACAATCTCGGCGCGCCGAAAGTTCGCATTGAAGCGCAAAGTACAAACTGTGTTCGAGCCACATGCGCGCCACTCCGAGTGAAATGGCTGAAAACGCATACCCGACCAAGCCGCAGCTCAAGAGTAAAAGCAAAACGCCTTCAACCATTGAGCTACCGCGAGAGCATGTGAGCCGCGGCAGCGCCGTTACCACGGGAATCCGCCACTACTACCCCCATTGCTCCCGCCACCACTGTTATTGCCGCCGCCCTCACCACCAGAGCCACTCCCACCGCCGCTACCGCCATTCGATGAAGTGGTCGCCCCTTGCATAAAATCGCTCATGTCGCGTTTTTTATATTGGCTCTCTTG
>JAYUVI010000145.1:0-2409 GCA_043754135.1 Bdellovibrionales bacterium
TCTCAATATACACTCTGGTTATCTATCAAAGGTTTTGTCTGGTCGCGCCAACCTGAGTTTAGAGCAGGCATTTAGTGTTAATCAGTTTTTTAAGCATGACACCTTGGCGAGTCAGTATTTTATGCTTCTCGTACAAGCTGAGCGGGCTGGGACCCAAGATCTTAAAAAATATCTCTTGGCCGAGCTTTTAAAAGTAAAGGCTGAACAAAGCGAAATTAAAAATCGCGTGCGTATTGATGAGAGTTTAGAAAAAGAAATCAGTAGGACTTATTACAGCCATTGGTCCTACAGCGCCGTTCATATGGCGGCCTCTCTGCAGGTTGTAAAAAAAATTGAAGATATCGTGAAAATACTCAGCTTAGATCTGACCACAGTTGAAAATGTTTTAAACTTTCTGATCGCCCACGGTTTAGTGCGAAAAGTAAATAATGAAATCTCGACCACATCAAGACAAATTCATTTACCACGTACTTCGCCGCAAATTTTAAATCACCATCTCAATTGGCACCTAAAAGCCATAGGTAGTTTAAGCCCTGGCTCTATCGACTAAGATTTTCACTACACCGGCGTCGTGAGCGTCAGCGAGACCACTGTGAAAAAAATTAAAGAAAAGTACTTAAAATTTGTCGAAGAAGTTATTGAAGCTGCCAAAAACGATAAAGCCGAAAGTGCTGTGTACGGGATATGTATTGATTTTTTTAATTTAGACTCGAACTAATTCGCTCGTCTCCAAATGAGATAAGCGAGAGGGGCGCGAGAAACCGCGCCAACTCCGCCATTGGTGAGCTATAATGAAGACGTACCGGGAGTGATCACAATATCAACCCTGCGGTTTTGCTTACGACCGGCCGCAGACTTATTTGTCGCGATAGGTTTTTTAAAACCATAACCAACCGATTCAATTTTTGCGCTTTCAAGTCCGTTCGTCTCAAAATATTGGGCGACCGATGCTGCACGCTTTTTTGAAAGCTCTTCATTGGCGCTTGGTCCACCAGTTGAATCCGTGTGCCCTTCAACGACTATTTCAGTAGGGTCGAGTTGTTCAGCAATTGTTTTTACCTTCGCTAAGATCGGGAGTGAACTCGCCGGTAGATCTGAGCGACCACTAGCAAAGCCCATTGTGTTAAGACGAATCAAAAGCTTGTCACCTTGTTGGTAAACGTCAGCCTCATCAGCCGTGAATTGTGTACGCGCATTCTCTATAGCTTTTTGAATGCCTATTGTGGCATTGGCTTGGCTCAATTGCTTTTCCTTTTCATTGAGGCTTTTATCCATCGCGCCAATAGTCGTTGCGGCTTCGCCCGCTTCGCCGCGAAGTCGTTTGATCTCATAGTTCTGTTTGACGAGCTTCACTGCCGCGGCTTCATCAAGATCCGCGCCTTTTTGATTGGTGGTCGCGAGCACATCATTGAGAAGCTTCGCATCGGTATTGGCTTTTGTAACAGCTTCTTCGTATGCGCTTGCATCGTGGCGGTTCGACAAAATGGTGTTCTCAGCATTTTTCAGAGAAATTTCAGCCTGTTTTAAAGTTTTCGGCGCATTTCGTTTAGCGCCATTGTCTTGCGCGCCTATGATCATAGAGCGAGCATCGCCAATTTGTGTGGTCTGGATAGCCGCGAGCTCTAGGTTTTGATATCCACGTTGCAATTCAGAAAACTCATTGGACGACAAGTCTTTATCTAAATTCTGCGCATTGCTGCGTAAGTCGTTGTCAAGATCTCGCAATTGGCTCTTAAGCTGATTAAAGTTTTTCGCGCCAGCGTCGATCGCCGCTTTTCGGGCTTCAAGCACACCTTCGGCTTTGGGCAAGCGTTGCGCAGTTGTAGTTGCGGCTCTTTCTAAATGAGCGCGGCCATAAGCGATGTCATCGAGAATGTTTTCTTGCTTGCGGTCTTTGCGCAGGCCCTCTTTGGCGTCATCTAGAAACTTTATGCTCTTGTTAAAATCGTCTTGGGCGAGTACGTCGTAGTGTTGATTGTACCCCTCACGAATGTCAGCCTCTAAACGCACCACCTCTTCAGAGGGGTTTGCTGTTCTCGCGATATCGGCTTTTTTTATTGATGAGCCACAAGCTGAAACGAACGTTACGCCAATAAGGCTAAGGGTTCCGACAAATACTATTTTAGAAATGTTTTTTATAATCATGCAAATTTAAGTAAGCACGTTACATGCCGCCACCAAAAACACTCAGAGCGTTTTAGCAGCCGCCACGGGACCTACTGCCCCGCTCTGGCGCGAAATGACTCCCGGAAAAAAATTATAGCGTGCACAACCGATTATGTACTGGCCGCCCCCGCTGCCCTCGGGTTAAAACTGTCGAACTCTTAGACAATCCTTAGTGAAACTTGAAAAAAGTTATCATAGTTCTTTGGGGGTAAGCCGCGCGCGTGTTAATGTTCGGCTTCTTTA
>JAYUVI010000146.1:0-6347 GCA_043754135.1 Bdellovibrionales bacterium
CGATCGCAACGCCGCCTAATACCACGATTAAGGAAATCGCGACGCGCGGTTTAGGTTTTCTTTTTGAAAATCACGAGGCTGATAAAATCGTGGATAAAATCATCGAGCTTGCCACGGACTCAGAAAAATATAATCAGGTCGTAGCACAGATTAAAACGATGAAACACGAATACAGTCGCACTGCCGGTGGCGAAAAATTCGCGCAGGTCATTCAAAAGTATCTGTAGTTTTCAGTGTCCAGCGAACATTGAAACGCCGGAAATTTTTAATTTAAAAAAGACTTGGCTACCGGCGCAGCTAGCTTAGAGCCTTCTCAAGAGACGTCGCTACATAATCTTGCTGGGCCGTACTCATTTCGGGGAAGAGCGGCAAACTCAAAATTTGATTTTGAAATTCATTGGCTACTGGGAAGTCGGACGGCTTGTGCCCCAAGTGTGCGTAGGCTTTCAAATTATGCAAAGCGATCGGGTAATGCACGATGGTTTGCACCCCCTGCTTCGTGAGCTCTGCTTGTACCTTCTCGCGATGGGGAACACGGATTACATAGAGGTGAAATACGTGCTCTCGACCAGCCGGTATTTGCGGGAGCTGAATCTTATTTTCAAGAAAACCTAATATCTCATTATAGCGTTTCGCATGACGGCGACGTGCCTCTGACCAACTTTCGAGGTGTGGCAGTTTCACATTCAATATAGCCGCTTGCATACTGTCGAGACGACTGTTGAAGCCCTCAATAATATGATCGTACTTACTCACTCGCCCGTGGTTGGCGATCAAGCGCGCTTGCGCGGCTAAATGATCATTGTCAGTCACTATGGCGCCGGCGTCGCCGTAGGCGCCGAGATTTTTGCCCGGGTAAAAACTAAAGGTCGCCATGGCACCGAAAGTTCCCGCTTTTTTTCCACCCAATTCGGCGAGGTGAGCTTGCGCGGAATCTTCTATTACTTGCACTTCGTATTTTTGTGCGAGCGCCATTAATTGCGGCATGGGGCACAAGCGCCCATAAAGATGCACCGGCACAACAGCTTTCACTTTACCACCGCGCGAATGCGCCCGTTTCGCTAAAATCTCTTCAAGTTTTTCAAAATCCATCAAATAAGTATGGCGGTTGCTGTCGCAAAAAACCGGTCGCGCTCCAGAGGCGCTCACCGCTTCAGAAGTGGCAATGAATGTCGCTGTCGGCACTACCACTTCATCGCCCGCGCCAATTCCCATGGCCTTTAAACAGAGTGTGATGGCATCAGTACCATTCGCTACGCCGATACAATGTTTCGCCCCACACGCTCGCGCAAAATTTTCTTCGAACTCGGTTTTCACTCGCCCGCCGACAAATTCACTCGAATCAATTACAGATTGTATGGCACTATCGATGTCAGACTTCAGGCCGATATATTGTCGGTGCAGATCCATAAACGGAATTTTCATGCTTGCCCCAATCGACACTTGGCGGGGCGAAAACGCATATTCACTTCGCGGCCCGTTTCAATGGACTCATAAATCGCCGATAACAACTCTAAACTTTTGCGACCTTCAAGACCGCTCACCAAAGCTGAGCGCCCGGATTGAAGAACATCAACTACGTGATCAAGATAAGTTTTATGACCAAAGCCATAAACATTCGGAGGGTTGACCGAAAAATTCTTGCGTACGCTCGCATCCTCGGGCGATTCATCAACAAAATTCCAATGGCGGATTTCATTTACTGCGAAACCTGAAATTTCAACTGTGCCACCCGAACCCAAGAGTGAAATTGAACCCTCAAGATCTTTTGGTCGCACTGCAGTTGTGGCCTCGATCACACCTAGAGCGCCATTGGTGAACTTGAGCATAACTACTCCAGTGTCTTCAGTTTCTGTTTTCACCAGGTAAGTGCCAGCTTTTGCATAAACAGATTCGACTTCGCCCATCATCCACATCAGCAAATCCACATGGTGGCTCGCTTGATTGGCAAATACGCCGCCATCGTAACGCCAAGTCCCGCGCCACTTGTCTTGGTCGTAATAACTTTGATCACGGCTCCAACGCACACGCACAGTACCCATCACCAGTTGGCCGAAGCGACCAGCATCAAGGGCCTCGCGCATTTTTACTACAGGCACGTTAAAGCGATTTTGTTTCACAACGAAAAGATGAATGCCTTTTTCATCGCATTTTCTAATCATAGCATCAGCATCGCTCAGCGTGAGGGCCATGGGCTTCTCAACAATAATATGCTTAGCATGTTCAGCGAGGCGCAAAACATGTTCTGCGTGCATACCGCTGGGAGTAAGAACACTCACGACATCCACAGACTCCTTTCTCATCATTTCGTCCATGTCGGTGTA
This sequence comes from Bdellovibrionales bacterium, assembly GCA_043754135.1. Taxonomy (GTDB): domain Bacteria; phylum Bdellovibrionota; class Bdellovibrionia; order Bdellovibrionales; family UBA1609; genus RBG-16-40-8. The sequence continues at coordinate 2,325 of JAYUVI010000146.1, forward strand.
AAAAGGCACATCGAATTGCTGACCAAATTTTTGTGCACGCTCAGGCAATACATCACAAACAGCAACAAGTCGGGCGTTGTGAATCTGACTATTTTTTAAAAGATCAGCGTGGCGTTTAGCAATACGACCGCAACCGACTAAGGCGAAATTTAACAAAACGGCCCCCTTTCTGTGACTGGGCAAAGAAGGAGTGTGACTCTCATCTTCTCCAGGTATAACCTTCTACGTACAACCTAGTTTACGTATCGAGAGAGAGTCTTCATGTCAACTCTACCCACTTCCATTGAGAGCGTGCAATGACAAAAGCAAAGCAGAGCCGCAAAACTTTTAAGGCCTCTTCTTCTAAGTCTTCACCTAAAAACAAAAAGCAGTATTGGCAGCATGAAACTGCCATTGTTGATAAAGGCGCGGCCATTGGCAAAAACACGAAAATTTGGCACTGGACGCATATTTGCGGGCGCAACGTGGTGATTGGTGAACGCTGCTCTTTTGGGCAGAACGTATACGTGGGTAACGATGTCCACATTGGGCACAATGCCCGCGTACAAAATAATGTTTCGATTTATGATCAAGTGCATCTCGAAGATGATGTTTTTTGCGGACCTAGCATGGTTTTTACCAATGTAGTGAACCCGCGCAGTGCCGTGGCCCGCAAAAATGAATACAAGAAAACTTTGGTGCGTAAGGGGGCTACTCTCGGCGCTAATTGCACTATCGTTTGCGGGCACGAGATTGGTCAACACGCATTTGTCGCTGCTGGAGCAGTCGTCACGAAAGATGTTGCTCCCCACGCGCTGGTCGCTGGCGTACCTGCCCGACAAATTGGCTGGATGTGCGAGTGCGGTGTACGACTCGAAAAAAACCTTTGCCCTGAGTGCAAAAAGAAGCATTCTTTTAATCTCAGCTATTAATAGGTGTCGTTAATATGTGGCAAAAATTTCGGCTCTTTCGACAATTTGTAGGCCCTAAAGTTGTTGGCCTCGTCTGCGCCAACTTTTTAGCGGGAGTGATGTGGTTCGCGGTCGAGCTCGGCTTTCTGGCAGTTATTCAGGGTTTCTTATTCTCAATTGGCTTTCTCGATGCCATGAAAACCAATTTACCCAGCTGGTACCCCACTGATTTGCAATCAAGCCTGATCATTCTCATAGTGTACGGCTTATTTCGCGCCATAGTGAATGGCTTTAAAAATATGCTGCCGGTATTGGTGTCTCAGGTATTCGCGGCCGAGCAGCGACGCAAAATTGTGCACTACAGTTTTTTTTCCAATCATAATCGACCCACGGCTGAACTACTCGCCACTTTTGGCGATCTCACAACCAAAGCGAGTTACTTTGTTCAGCATGCTTCGAACGCTTTAAGTGCCGCCGCGGCCGTAACTCTGCTCATTGCCTTGTCTTTGAAGCTGGCACCTTACGAAGCTGTCATTTCGTTTGCACTGCTACTTTGCATTGTGCTGCCGTTTCGCCGCTTGAATAAAAAAATCGGCATGTACGGTGAGGAGTTGGTACGCGATTCTGAAAAGTCGAATAAAGTTTTAGTCGAAGGCTTGCGTAATATTTTTCTCCTCAAACTGTATCGAGTGTTGGGCCTCGAATATGCCAAAGCGGAAACCGCACTCAAATCTTATGAAAAGCAATATACTAAATACATGTCGATTGCGACGTTAGCATCGGGCCTCCCGCTCTTCGCCGGGTTAGTTATTATTGCGGGTGTAACTTTTTTGAGCAAAGAACACTTTCATACAGATGCCAACACCTTCGTCGCCTTTCTCTATGTATTTCTACGGACAGCCACGAACGCCAGTGTTTGTAGTTTGTCTTTCAGTGATGTTTTGTTTTACAAAAATTCTTTTAGCGAACTTTACAAAGCCTCGCTCGACTCTACCGCGACTGGTGTACTGAATAGCGGCGAGCCTGATGTTACAACTTTGAAACAACCTCTCGGTATTCAATTTCAATCTGTAGATTTTTCGTATTCTCCAGAGTCGCCTATTTTAAAAAATCTCAATCTCGGCGTCAAACCTGGTGAATTTTTATTAATAAAGGGCCCCTCGGGAGCAGGCAAAAGTACCATCATTAAATTGATTGTCGGAATGCTCGCACCACAAAAAGGTGAAGTGCGCATTGAAAATGAATCAGCCATCAAGTTTCTCGAGCGAAGCGCGTCGTCAGTGGGCTATGTGGGCCCCGACCCATTTATTGTCCCTGCTACGGTGCGCGAGAATTTACTCTACGGCTCATCCGCGATCGTGAACGATAATAGACTATGGGCTATTCTTGAACGTGTGGGCTTGAGTGAGACTATTCGGGCACTACCAGGCGGCTTGAGTGAGCTTCTCAATGAGGAGACCCAACTTTCAACAGGCCAAAAGCAGCGTATTGCGTTTGCCCGAGCCATTTTGCGTGACCCGCGCCTACTTATTCTTGATGAAGCCACTGCGAATATCGATAAGAAAACCGAGACTCTGATTCTCAACAGCCTTAAAGAGATGAAAGGCCAAGTCACTGTTGTGGCGATCAGTCACAGAGATAGTTTTGATTTTCTAGCCGATCAGATGATGCAAATTCGCGAGACTGAGGTGTCTCAACATGCCCCAAACTGAACCCCGCAACCCACAAGTCACAGTTATACTCACGCTCAAAGGCCGCGAACTTTTTACCTTACGATGGTTGTGGCATGCCAACCGCACAAAATTACCATTTCACATTTTAATAGCCGATGGTGAACCCAGGCCTCCCCTCTCAACATTGTTGAAAAATAAGAGTCTCTTCCCAAACCTGAGTTACGAATATTTAGAATTTAACGATAAAAGCTATAGCGACTATTACAAGAAGTGCGTACAGGTCGCGAGCCAAGTCAAAACACCGTACGTGCGCATGTCTGACAATGACGACTTTATATTTAAATCCGGAGTTTTAAGAGACATCGATTATCTTCAAAACCACGCCGAGTATGTCTGTGCTCAAGGCGGTATAGCTGGATTTGGGCTACCGTTACGTAACTCAAAGATGTCGCAATTATTAGGTCGAATTTCACAACTCACTACCCGCTACAATGCCAACTACAAAAGCATCACTTACTCTTCTAGCTCCGTAGAAGAGCGCGTCAGCATAATGGTGCGCCAATATCGCCCGATTTTCTATGCCGTCTACCGCCGAGAAGTATTGCAAAAAATATTTGAAGAAGTCGTCGACTATGATTTTAAAGACCTACAAATCCACGAATTATTTTTGGCTTATCGCACTCTGACCCTGGGCAAAGTTGAATCAGCACCCACGCACATTTCATATCTACGACAATTCGGCACAAGTTTGCATTCGCCCAGCAATTTTGCACGACGCTTAGTCAGCGGCTCATATTACGTTGAGTTACAAAAAGTTTTGGCTGATCTAGCCCAAAAGATATCAGCTTTAAGTCAAGGCGCCCCTGATAAGATTTTGAAAAACCTAAGTGACGCCTACATTATATTTTTAACTCAGTGGATGTACTCAAACTGCAAAAAACGAACACCGCTTTACATGAAGTTTGTTGCTGTCGCCAAGCAAATGATAGCATTTTACCGTCGACCATTCTTATTTTTGCGCTTTCATAAGCAGCTTTGCCGCGAAGGCGTAGACAAAAGTACGCGACAGGCTCATCGCCGTGAACTGAATGAAATACAATGCAGTTTACAGTCGAAAGAATTGGCCCAATTCATCAATCAACACGCTCCTGACCTGTTAAAATAAACATAGACGCAAAAACTTTTTTGGAATACTTTTTTTAGATGGGCGACAGCTTGAAGGAGTGGTTATGTTTGATCGACAAAAATTAGAGCAAGATAAAATTAAGACGGCAAAACAGCAGTCACAGGACACTCATTTACAAGAACAGGCCCTCAACTTTGTAATCAATTCTGATAAATATGGTTATGCCTATCAATGGACATGGTTGGGCTTGCCCATGATTCAATTGCCGGCCGACATCGTTGCCATTCAAGAAATTATTTGGCAAACCAAACCTGACGTCATCATTGAAACTGGC
>JAYUVI010000147.1:0-2953 GCA_043754135.1 Bdellovibrionales bacterium
TGCTACCGGAAGTGTGTCCGCACCTTTATCAATTTGTATGAACCTTTGCCTGAATACGAAACTACTTTGATTTTATATGTGCCCGCCGTGCCCAAGTAATTGATGCTTTCGTCCGATTTTGTTTTTACTGACGAAGCGACGCGAATTACCGACGAGCCGCTGATTTTATAGAGGTAAATATCGAAGTCAGCACCCGCGACGGGGCCTTTGAGCCGGAATTTTTGTAGGCCGCCATGACTCACATACGAGCCACTATCGGGGTGATAGCGAAAATCGCCCCGTCTGTTCAACTTGCCAGCGTAGATATCGCAACCAGCGCAAGGCGCAGCGGGATCGCTTGGTGGCAGGGGCGGCACAGGTGGTTCCGGTGATGGCGGTGGCACGGGGGTAGTGCCTCCACCATCACCGGCATTCAAAAATAAAGTGTTCAAAAATAAATTGGGCGAGCCCGATCCGACACTGGCGAGGCGACCACTCGTCGAGCCACCGACAAGAGCGGCGCGTACCTGTGCGGGTGTAGCCGTGGGGTGCAAGGCCAAAAATAGTGCCGCCACTCCCGCCACATGCGGGCTCGCCATTGAAGTGCCACTAATCGTATTAGTCGACGAACTCGAAGTGGACCAAGTCGATTTAATATCAGAGCCCGGCGCAAAAAGATCGACACACGTGCCGTAATTTGAAAACGACGAACGTGCATCACCGTTAGTTGTCGCGCCGACGGTAATCGCTGGTTCTGCTCGCGCTGGGGACCCATTACACGCGGGGGAACTTTCATTGCCCGCGGCCACCACATACGTCACCCCTGCACGAATGGAGGCTGAAATGGCATCATCGAGCGCTTGTGAAATCGGGCCTCCCACACTCATGTTCGCAACTGCAGGCTTCACATGATTGGCGGTCACCCACTCTACTCCCGCAATGACATCTGAATACGAACCTGAACCATTACAGTCGAGCACGCGCACGGCAATTAATTGCGCCGCTTTCGCCACTCCGTAAGTCGCGCTACCAATGGTGCCCGCCACATGCGTGCCGTGACCGTTACAATCAGTGGCGTTACTGTCGCGGTCGACAAAATCAAAACCACTGTGCGCACGACCTTGAAAATCTTGGTGCGTGAGTAATACGCCGGTGTCGATAATGTAAGCATTCACGTTCGCGGCTCTCGTCACGTAATTATAATTTTGATTGAGTGGCAACTGCAGTTGATCAATACGATCGAGGCCCCAAGTGGCGTCAGTTTGTGTGACCGACGATGTAAATGAATTATGAACGGGAGTGAACTCATCTGGCGTGTCGACAATATTGATCGGCGTCACTTGCACGCGCTGATCTTTTTCTACGTAAGCTACACGAGAATCTTCAGCCAACGCCGTCGCTTGTTCAGGGGTCAAACTCACGACTCCACCTTGTAGCGCCACCGAAAACTCACGGCGCATGCTCTGTAAGCCATAAGTGTTTTTCACTTCAGCGAGCAATTGGCTCACCGATGATTTCAATAATTGCCGAGAGTCTAAATGGACCGCTCCAGCCGCGAGTCGCATTTGTTTGGTGAGGGCAGTCACAAGTTTCGGCTTCAACACCACAATATAAGATTCTACTGTTGGGTTAGTTTGGGTTTGATCACCGCCCGAAGGTGTAGGCGAATCGCTCTGCCCACACGCGGTTAACGTCAAACTTATCACTAAACTGCAAATTGTAATTATGTAACGAGACAGATGAGTACTGCGCCAGTTAAGAATATGCTCACTACTAGACATTTTGACCCCCGCGCCTCATGCGCTCCTAGGCTTCGACGATGAGTTTGCAAAAAAGGGTTAAGAAAGGTGCGTCATGATTGGTTTTTTAATCGTGTTGTTTTCATTCACCACTTCGCCTGAAGCTCACGCCTGGGGCCGACAAGGTCACTCACTCATTGGTGAAACAAGTGCGCGAATTCTTGGTAAAGAATTTCACAACGATGTTTTGCACCAGCACTCTTACGACGTTGGTTACTATGCGAACATCCCCGATATTTTATGGAAGCTCACTCCGGCCGAAAGGGAGCGCGAGCGTTTCAACCACTACATGCGTTGGGATGTTTATAAACGTAAAATCCCCACGACAAGAGATCTGCAAGCGGCTTTGCAAATGCCGCGTGTGGAGTTCAACAAAAAATATATCGACATCGATAACGAAGTCGGTCGCGCATTTTGGCGCATTCGTGAAATGGAGGAGCAACTCACCGTCGTGGCACGACAGCTGAAAAACATGGTTGCACCGAAAGGTTCGGCCCCACGAGGTGGTGAACAGCACCAAGCGCAATTGGGTTGGCTTAAACTTGCGGGGTTTATTGCACATTACGTAGGTGATTTGTCGCAACCTCTACATGTCACGGAGAATGAATTTGGCCCACCCGGTGATGTCAATCTGCATTGGTTTTATGAAGACATAGTCATTGATGAGCTCACACCTGAACTGCGCACTTTGGTCTACGCACAGGCTCGCGCGCAATGGCCCGGCTTTCATAAACTCAATGAATCGGTGGCGACTCTCGACTTACTTACGCAGCTCACCCAGTATTCTCTGCAGCAGTTGCCTGTACTTTTAAAAATCGACAAGCAAGTGGGGCGTGACGATATTGCCAAGGCGGCTCGCGCCTATCGCGCCCAAACTGTAGAGCGAATGTCGCGATCGGTTTTGGTGCTCACTGAAATTTTATCGCGCCACTTAGATTGGCAAGATCAACCGAACAAATTTTTCTTATTCGATTATAAACCGGAGTGGGTGCCTTACCCGAAATAAAGCTGACACGTCCGAAGTGAATGGATTGACAACTCCAGTGACCCAAAAAAGCCGTGTCCATCACGCGCCTAAGTAACTTGAAAAAATCTGATCGACTTCAAAGGTGATGCGTTGAAAATCGTCAGCCCATTCTTTTTGTGCGGTGAGGTTCGCGGCTTCTCCAGTGGCG
>JAYUVI010000148.1:0-11725 GCA_043754135.1 Bdellovibrionales bacterium
AAAACCTTCGCTCGATAAACCTTTACCTTGAAACACCACGGCACCGGGTAAGTTCATCGATAAAAATGAATCTTTATCGACGTGAATACGCATTTCACCCATATCACCATTGTAATTGCCGTTTTCATCAAAAGGCGAAGCTGTAGTCTTGAACCCACCAAAAATGAAACGCTCGCCTAATTTACGATTAGAAATTTGCACGGTTTGATTGAGGAGCTGTTTCACTTCTTCAGCTACAACAGTACGCGTTTGGGCGCTGGCGCTGGCATCGCTCGCCTGGCCCAACGCTAATTCTTTGGCGCGCATAAAAACATCGGTCAGCTCACCTAACGACTGCTCAGAGAAATCAAGAAAGCTTTTTGCGTAATTTAAATTTTTAATAAACTGCTCAGCACCGCGAAGTTCGATACGGCTACCCAATACGCGACTGGCAGCGACGGGGTCGTCGGAGGGTTTGGTCACGCGTTTTTGCGTAGCCGCTTGATTTTGCAATGACGCCATCTCACTGCGATTTTTGCTAATCGAGCGATTGACTTGGTCGTAAGCCATTTTATCTGCTACGCGCATAGCTTATAAGCTCCATCCAAACAAACTCAACGCCGCTCCAAGGTGACTAAAATTAGTTATCATCGTTTTAAACTCATCACTGTCTCGAGCATTTCATCGGCCGTGCGAATGAGTCGCGCCGATGCCTCAAAAGTTTTTTGATACTCGATCATTTTGGCGGTCTCTTCGTCAAGGCTCACGCCGCTTATACTTTCACGAATATTTTTTAATTGATCGACAATGCCCTTTTGCGAATCAAGCTCACTATTGATACGAGCCGCGTAAACGCCAACATTGCCTACAGTGTTTGCGTAAAAGTCATCAAACGTGCTCTCGCCGCCCGCTAGCGGTTGCGCGTATTGTAACGACGAAATGACGTTGGCCACGCGGTTATCGCCTGGCGAATTGGGTTGCGCTGCGGCCACCACTAAACCGGCGTTCTGCATAATCGCATCGTTCACTTTAATATTACGAGCCGCATTCTCTTTAGAGTCGACTTTTAAAAGCTCCCGACCTTGATTATTGTAACGATCGAAACCCGAGGTGTGCGCTTTGTTTACTTCTTGCGCCAACGTATAGGCCAAAGTGTCGACATTATCGAGCGCCTCATTCACAAATTTATCGCGCACTTCAAGCAGGCCACCAAGTCGGCCCCCGGTGATTTGCTGAGAAATATTCACCACACTGGCATCAGGGTTGGGTTTATACAAAATATCGACATTGCCCTCGCGCTTGCCCTCCCGTTTAGGGCTCGAAGAAACTAAAAGCTCACGACTTTGTGTGCCCGCGACGAGAACAGCCGTAGTACCACCAGTAATAGTCAGAATACCGTCTTTGCCCTCACTGTATTTAATATTCATTTTTTCACTGAGGTGCTTCACTAATAAATCACGTCGGTCGCGCTCGTCATTGGCTTCGCGCGCGTTGACCTCAACCATTTGAATTTTTTCGTTAAGCTGGGCAATTTCACGCGTCATCGAATTGATCGAAGCGACTTCAGTTGCAATTTGAAAATCGGCTTCGCCTTGAATTTTGGTGAGCTGGGTGTCAATGCGCTTGAAATCTTTAGTCATAAAGTCGGCGGACTCTTTTACTAAATTGCGTAAAGCCAAACTTTCAGGGTTGTTCGACATTTCTCGATAGGCATTGAAAAATTCGCCCATGAATTTATTCAGGCCTTTATTCTGTTGCTCGTTAAAAACCTGCTCCACACGACCCATCATTTGCGACATGGAGTCTTTTTTGCCGAGCACATTGCCTTCAGATTCGAGTTGTTTTTCAATAAACGGATTATTTGTACGCTGAACATTAGTTGCACGCGCGCCGGTACCAATGCGCAATCGGCCCAGACCAACAGGCTCAGAGGTCTGCTGCTCGACACGTTGTCGAGAGTAACCTTCAGTATTTTTGTTGGCTACGTTGTGGCTCACAGTCTGAAGCGCCGATTGGCTGTTCATCATTGACCGTTTGCCCGTATCCATTGTCGCCCAAATTCGTGACATCCCTGTCTAACCTTTCGAAGCTCATCCTTAAGCTTCTTTGCTGACGAGCTGACCTGATTCTGATGGTCGGCTGGTTACCCCTCCAGTTTTTTTGTACGTGGGCTTATCTTTTAATGAGTTATTGATATCGCCCATGGCGCCCGTCACTTTTTCTAAAGCAGAATTTACTAAAACTTCATTTTGTGAATTGAATTCTTTTACGCGTTTTAAAAGCAGTTCTAAAACCTGTTGTAAATTGCGCAAGCGCTCGCCGCTTTCACCACCAATGTGGTTAGCAAACTCAAGTAATCGCGTGGCTTCGCCCAAACCTTCTGTCTGAGCAAACCGCTTAATAATTTGAATGCGCTCAGCTTCAAGTTGGCGAGCTTTAATCAGCATTGCTTCTTTGGATTTATTATTTTCATTTAAATCGTTGAGATTGGCCGATATCAAAATATCGCGCTCTTTGCGCACGACATTGAGAACGTGTCGATACACCTTGATGAGTTCACCAAGGCATTTTTCAAGTTGATTGAAGTTTTCTTGACTCTCAGGTTTCATCCGTAAAACCTTTTCCCCTTCGCCTTAAACAAACGGCGATTATTTAATCGTCGCTCACTCGTCACTTATCCAATTGTCTATTCACCTGTCGACAAATGCTCATCCACTAAGCGATCTGCAACGGCTTTAGCATCTACTTTGTATTTACCTTCATCAATTAATTTCTGTAAGCGCGCCACTTTGGCGTCATCCACAGTGTCTTTGCCGGCAATAGCCTTAGCTTTTTGCATAGACTGGGCTTGTGGTGACATCGCGACTTTCGAAGCATCAGCATTTTTGGCATTGGCCGTTGGCGGAGTAGCGGCGTCTAATATTTTGGCGGCGCCAGAACCATTCGTAAGATCTTGTGCTTTTGCATTTCTTTCAGATTCTTTCGTACCGCGAACACCCGTCGCGTTTGCGGGGTTCGTTGATGTATTATTGACTTTCACAAGCCCTCCTACCGTTCTTTAAATTGTATCATATTGAAACAATTTGATACAACGCATTGTCTAAGCTTAACCGCACATCTAAGCTTGGCTCAACTGCCAAGTGAGTCCCGTCGAATACGGTGAAAGCGTACCCAACTTTTGTCCAGCTTCTATCCGATCACCTAAATTTATTTTCTGTGTGTGACCAATAAAACTAACTGTCGAGACTAGACCATCATCATGGCCAAGCTTGATGAGTTGGCGATCTTCACCTGATCGAAACATTTGCAAAACTTGGCCGTCATAGGGAGTGGTCACGTCGCGCGCTTGCGCTTGAGTGCTGGTTTCGCCGTGGCCACCAAAACCATAAATAAAGCTAACTTCGTTTTTGGGTAACGTGCTTTGTGGTTTGATTATTGGAATACCGCCGTCACGAGCGCCACTGCTCTCATCAATTTTAATCGTAGTGCCTTTTTGAATTTGTAACGGGCCCTGCGGATGCATTTGAAACACTCCGCCACTTTTATTTGGGAAGAACCGATCATGAATTTGATTATAAATAATATCAGCTAAACCAACGCCGCCGCGATTAGACCAAGTTTCGACATATTGATCGTCAAGTTTTTCGCTGTAAATCTGTTCCGCCATATTGGGTTCGGTGAGATCGCTGTGATCTATTGTCGTGCGCATCGCCTTCACCATCTCATTGAGAAAATACTGCTCGTACATTTTGGCGGCATCACGCAACTTAGCCTCAGGGTTTTGTTGCGGCCGGATCGGCAAACCTTTTTGTATTTTAAATTCAGCCATACCGTTCACCGTGCACATCCTTGCTGCCATCCTAGCCACAAAGAGTGAAAAAAAATGAGGGATAGTGAGTCAGGAACCCCGCGCATCCTGCGCTTTATTTCCAGCAAACTTAATTCGGTATTGCCAATCCTTGGCCGGTACTGAATGCTTGCCCATAGTCTCCTGCCAGACACCTGGAATCTCTTGACCATCCATGGTCAAACGCTCTCTAACTCACTTCTCCCCCCAGAGAATGTGACACATCCTGTGTCACACCCTTAAAACGTCTTATAAAACCCATCTGACTGCGTTGGTCGGTCGGTCGCTTGTGCGACATGCGGGTACGCATGCCTCCGCGCTTCCTCGCTCCCGCCTTGCAGCTGGGCTTTATAAGACGTTTTTTTATCCTTACCTTTTTTGTTTATGTTCATCATTTTATTTATTTTCATGTTCATAAAATTTCTAAGTCGGCTTGGAGTGCTCCTGCCGCCTTTATGCTTTGTAGGATTGTAATTAAATCTCTCGGCGAAACGCCGAGTCGATTTATGGCTTTAACTATGTCACCTACGTTTGCTGATTCTTCGACTATTACTAATTTTTCGCCATCGCCTTTTTTGCCGCCTTCGCCACCGCCCACTTTCAGTGAGAGATCACCGTGACTGATGGCCACTCGCGAAATTTTCACGCCGTTGCCTATTACGACTGTTCCGGTTTTTTCGTTGACTACAACTTTGGCGCGAATGTCAGGTGAGACATCGAGAGTTTCTATAATAGCAAGCAGATCAACGCCCTTGCCTTCGTAAGCGGCGGGAGACACTACATCTACCGTGCCCGAATCGAGCGCCGATGCATATTTGCCTGCGAGTTCAAGATTGATTTTTTTTGCTATTCGCGCCGCCGTCGTGAAATCGGGGTTATTGAGCGTAAGTCTAAACATATTGCGACTCGAAAAATCCCCGCCCATATCTCTCTCGATCATAGCGCCGCCAGGTAGACGGGCCACAGTCTCGTGGACCCCGGTCGCACTGTAACCCACCAATACTGAGCCTTGTGCAACAGCGTAAGTTTGTTGGTCAGAAGCCCGGAGTGGAGTTTGAATAAGTACTCCGCCTTTAAGGCTTGAGGCGTCGCCAATCGAACTGATCGTCACATCGATTTTATTACCTGAACGTGCAAACGGTGGTAAGTCGGCCGTCACAATTACAGCCGCTACATTTTTGCTCGCGATATCTTTTTGCGAAAGCTTCATGCCGAGACGATCGAGCATACGAGTCATTGAGTTACTCGTAAATTCAGCTTTGCTGTCACCTGAACCATTCAATCCAATGACAATACCGTAACCCACAAGTTGGTTTGTGCGCACACCGCGAACATTCGCAATATCTTTTAAACGCGCCGCTTGGCTGTAAAGGGCGGCCGCCGTGATAATTAAAATTATTTGTACAAGAAAAAATATACGCATTATCTGGTCTCCGTACTTCTGCTGCTCACAATATCAAAATTGGCATCGAGCAGCTGTGAAGCCGAGATGCCTTCTTCGTTAAAGTCTTCAGTCCGCACTATGCCACTCACAATCACTTTGTATTCACGCTGATTAATCAAGAAGGGTTGTACGCCGCGCACCCGGTAATTGCCGTCAACAAGTCGCTCGATCACACGTGTGGGCACAGTCTTCACACTGAATTCGCCGGCTTTTTCATCCGTCGGGTTGGCTTCGGCAGCTGCTGCCGCACCTGGTGCGGGTGGGGCACCTGGCGCTGCGGGTGCTGCTGGATCTTTTTTCTCTTCGCCTTTTTTCTCTTCATTGGCGGGGGCGCGGCCCAGTGCACGACGGCGGCGCTCTTCAATTTGGGTAAGAAGTTTACTGATCACTTTGGTCTTCGCCGCCAATTGTTCATTGGGGTCACCCTCAATCCGCACGGCAAGTGGGTCACCAATTAGGCGCACAGTATTTTGCGAGAACAGATACGCGCCTTGACCCTCCATCACCCAGAGCGAGCCCGAGCGGCTGTCAAGGTGAGCGTCGTCTTCAATATCTTTTCTCTTCGAACGTTTGTATTTGCGATAAGTATTCGGCAGCAAATTATTTTGTTGATTGTAACTAGCACCGTTTGCGGAATTACGTTGCCCTTGTTGGCCTTGCGATGGACCGCCTGAAATTAAATTTTTCCATTTCTGAGCAACCGATGCACAGCCTGAGGCCAAGAAAAGTGCGGTCATAGCAAAGATAAAAAGTAAAAATCTCATCTGATCTCCACCTCACCAAGGCCAGTCACTCGACCCGTAATCACTTTTTGTGTCTGCAAGTTTTTCAAGCGAATGGTGTCGCCGATAAAACCATCTTGTTGAGTGATCGCCTGTGTCGATATTTGCCACTGGTCTTCGCCCACCAAAACTTTCACGATCTCACCACGCTGCACGGCTTTCTCGCGCACAAGTGATCCGCGAAAAATAATGTCATTGGCATTCATCGTGAAACGCACTTGCTGGCCGGCGATTTCTTTGTCTAGCGGAGTCGTGTCAGTCGCGAGAGTCATATCACGCCACTGCATTTTGAAATCATCGACAGTGAGACGAGTGTTAATCGGCGTACTGCGATTGAGCACGGGCACCTTTTGCTGAATCGCCATGTCGCCATTCACCCAAAAATACTGCTCGCGGCTATCAACCCCGACAACAATTAGTTTTTGCGAAAAATGGCCCCGCGGTAAACGTGTAATGGGCTCGAACTTCCAAGGTCGATTCGTCAGGGTCACTGGCAAAACGGGTAATTGCAGACCTTGAATAATGATTTTGCAATCCGCGCAGAGTGCTTGCCACTTCGTGAGCAATTCGGTTTGCACAGTCTCACTGACCAATTCATAGCCACGATTTTGCACCACCACTTGTGAGGGGATTTGTACACTCCACTCCTTAGTATTAAAACTTTCACGCAAAGCCTCAGCAATCACGCGAGCTGAGTACACACGCTGTTCGCCTAACTGAGGCGCATCACCAATGGAAAGCTTGGTTAGTTTGCGCTGAGTGGCGGCGTCAATACCGTCGACATCAACCAAATCGGCAATTGTGATTTTTGTTACTTCAGCCACGCGGTTATACGGACGAACACGTAACACTTGCGCTGGCGCTGAAGTTTCAGTGGCCGCACGGGCGGCTTCTGCCCCCACACCGACTGAAAATGCTGAAATAACCGTCACTACAAGCTGGACCAGATATCACCTCAAATTATTAATCGTTTGCAGCATTTGATCGGACGCCTGAATCGCCTTTGAATTGGTTTCGTAAGAGCGTTGCGCCGAAATCATGTTCACCATTTCATCCACAATATTTACATTGCTGGTTTCAAGCTGACCTTGCGCGAGTTGCCCTAAACCATTTTGCCCCGGCACACCTTGTTGCGGTAAACCGCTCGAATTCGAAGGCACATATAAATTGCCGCCTAAACTTTTTAAACCCGCCGGGTTCACGAATGAAATGAGTTGAATGCTACCCACACTCTGCGGTTGCGCTGGGCTTTCAGCCGTGATCACTTGCACTTGGCCATCGCTTGAAATTTCGACTCCTGAGGCGCCCGGTGGAATCGTGATTTCGGGCTGCAACATATTGCCGTTTTTATCTTGCAAGCGACCATCGGGACCTTTTTTAAACGCACCATCCCGGGTGTAAGCGATTTGTCCCGAAGGGGTTTGCACGGGGAAGAACCCTGCCCCATTGATTTCAATGTCGAATGGCGAATTAGTAATTTTCGTTGAGCCTTGCGAAAAATCTTTTTCTACGGCTGAAGCTTTTGTGCCAAGGCCCACCTGCACACCTGTGGGAGAAATTGAATTCGCTCCGGTTACAGCACCCGGCTCTTTGATGTTGTCATAGAGCAAATCTTCAAACTCTGCGCGCGCTTTTTTAAAGCCCATAGTTGAAACGTTGGCTAGGTTGTTGGCGATGACATCCATATTGAGTTGCTGCGCCTTCATGCCCGTGGCCGCTGTATTGAGAGACTTCAACATAAATTCTTCCTCACTTAAAGTTCACCTAAAATTTAGGTACAACGTTCACTAACTTCTCATCCATGCTGTCGAAAGCTTTAATTGCATTACGTGTCGCTTCGAATGTGCGTGCTGCTGAAATCATGTCTGTCATTTCATCGACCACATTGACGTTCGACATTTCTAAAAAACCTTGGTGTAGTTTGAAGTCCTGCGCCGATCGTGTTTGCACAGTGTAATTGGGTTTTAATTTATAGAGTGAGCTGCCTTGTTTCTCGAGCGCATCTTTGTTGTCGACGTCGATGACCGAAAGTCGGCCCACTAAGTTCGGGCCATCATAAATGTCGCCTGAGTAGCCTATGGTAATATTTTGACCCGTCACTTGAATCATTCGTTGAGCAGGTTCGCCTTGGCCCTCGCGCAAAACGGGTAGGCCTTCATTGTTCACAAGTCGGCCCGAGGCATCGAGTTTAAAACCACCGTTACGAGTGAGACGGGCGCCTTCGGGCGCACCGACTTCGAAAAAACCTCGACCTTCGATGCCCACATCTAATGTACCGCCGGTACTTTTAAGCGCACCTTGCGCGAAATCGGTGAAGGTGCTGCGTGCATCAACGTAAGCCTTATCGCCACCTTGCATGTCATAAAAACTTTCAACAGAAGCGGTAATGCGTGGGACAGTGATTGAATCTGGTGGCTTTTCGTTCGCGGTGACATATTCAGAAAATGTCTGTTTATCTTTTTTAAACGCTGTCGTGCTCGCGTTCGCCATATTGTTCGCGATGGTGTCGAGTCGCTGACTTTGCGCCATTGCTCCGCTAACAGCTGTGTAAATTCCCTTCGCGCTCACTAGACTCCCCTTAAAAAAAACTGGACTCTCAACAATGTTTAGAGCAAGGGGCATGCCATGCACGCTGACGCTCGACATTCGCCGGGCCAGCATGAAGTCTATAGCAAATAATTCTTAAAGTTTTTGTCTACTTACTCCGAGAGGTGCGCGATGACGTACCTGTGTGAGTTCAAGAATCCGTGACCTAAGTCCAGTTCAGTTGTCAGTTTCATGACACAGGCCCCTCGTGATTTTGTCTGGACCTCGACGAGACAAAGATTTTCTCCCATACTTGAGTCAGATGAAAAATGGATTTTTCTTCGTGCTCTTTGCAGCACTAACTGTGGTCATTGCAACCGAGGGCCCACAGGCTCTACTCGCAGCGACAACTCCACCCCCACTTGATACCACTCTGGTGCCACCGCCTTTAAGTCGTAAGGTTCGTGAAGACCTCGTGTACAATTCTGTGGGCCAAGGCCCTTATTTCGATTTACCTGTTACATATAATGCGAAAGTTCGTTCGTGGATTTCTTATTTTCAAGGTAACGGCAAACGCGATTTCAAACGTTGGCTCGAGCGCTCCTCACGCTACTTGCCTCGAATTATCCCCGTGCTTGAGGCTCAAGGGTTACCTCGCGATCTCGCTTATCTCGCCATGATTGAAAGTGGGTTTTCTCATAGTGCCGTCAGCACAGCCGAAGCGGTAGGTTATTGGCAATTTATTAAGCCGACGGCGAATCGTTACGGTTTAAAAGTAGAGTGGTGGCTCGACGAGCGTCGCGACATTATCAAAAGCACCATCGCGGCCGCCCACTACTTGAACGACCTCTACAAAATGTTTGATTCCTGGTATTTAGCCGCGGCATCTTACAATATGGGCGAAGGACGCGCGAAGGGTCTCATTAAGAAACATGGCACGAATAATTATTGGGCGCTTTCTAAGAAAAGTGATTTCCCGAAAGAGACCGAGCAATACATCCCTAAATTAATTGCGGCGATGTTGATTGCGAAAACGCCTAAGATTTATGGCTTTCGTGATTTAAAACCCATGTCGCCAATTGCGTATGAATTTTTCAACGCGCCTGGCGGTACTGATCTAGAAAATCTGTCACTTTACCTTGGCACCGACAAAGAAACCCTAACTAAACTTAATCCTGAGATTACTAAAGGGTTTATACCCATGTACGTTTCGTTTCACAAAATCCGCATACCACCGGGTCACAGTTTACGCGCCAAGCGATTTGCTTCTTCGAATCTCGTGATGTCTAATTAGCGAAGACGATACTAACATTGACGGAATAAAATCACTCAAGTAAATAAGACCATGTTCAATGCGGCCGAAAGCTATCAAAATGAAATTTACTCTCAAATGACTCCGCTAATGAAATGGAATGAATTTATTCGTTTACGTGAAATGGCTTGGCATTTAAAAACTGCTTCAGTGCGCCAACAACACCCTGAATGGACCGAAGTAGAGGTTGACGACGAAGTGAAGAGAATTTTTTTATATGCAGTCACTTGAGTTACTCGCAGTTTTCTTAAATCCTCTCGAAGAAAATAAAATTCAATACTTTAGAATTCTATCGAGAGGGTGGCTTAGATCTGCCCGATTACTTTCATTAGTTCTCAGCTCTATACTCATAGCAACTTCACCATTATTAGTCGGCTGCACCAGCCCTGATCGAACGAGAAAATTCGAAGAAAATCTAAACGCAAAAAAATGCGATGAGGCCCTTTACACTGTTCCACAACGTGAGCCTTTGCTCAGCATGCGCACTGAAGTCGAAGAAACTGGCGGTAAAGTTTTATCTTACACTGCAACCGGCGCAGCTTACACGGCACAAGTTTTGTGGGATGTAACTGCGGGGGCTGTGACCTTCGTCATAGCGTGTGGCCCCCTACTCGCAGTTGCAATAGTGAGCCCGCCCCTCGACAGCAGCGGCGCAGGGGCCAATTTTAACCCTTGTGTTTTTAACCCCGGCAGCACATGGGACACTCTCAGTGCACCAAAGCTAGGCGAAAAAACTTTTAAAAAAACAAAAAAGTGGCGTTGCCCTGAATACACTGAACTTTCGCGTTCGATACGTCGAGTGACGACTTGCTACCGTGATCGTGGCGATGTCGAAAGTTTGAAAAGAGCTCAAACCACAATTGACTCGCTTATAAAATCGGACAACTTACTCAAATGCCTACCAAAAGAAGAAGTAGATGAAGTGCTCAAGTTGGGTGGAGAATTTTCAGAGCCAACTGCGAAACCTTGATCATTGCCTTTTGTTCTAGAATCACTTATTTCTTAACTCATGCCCAAACTTTCAGTACTTAAATTTGGCGGCTCAAGCCTCGCGACCCCCGAACATATTCGTGCGGTCGCAAAAAAAATCAGTGAGTTACATCATGCTGGACGCCAACTCATTATCGTCACTAGCGCCATGGGTAAAACCACTGATCAACTCACAGAGCTTGCCTACAAAGTGAGCCCGCAACCTCACCGCCGCGAACTCGATATGCTGCTCAGTACGGGCGAGCGTATTTCGATGGCGCTGATGTCAATGGCACTACAAGATCTTGGTTGCCCGTCGATTAGTTTTACCGGCAGTCAGGCCGGCATCAT
Organism: Bdellovibrionales bacterium; assembly: GCA_043754135.1. Taxonomy (GTDB): domain Bacteria; phylum Bdellovibrionota; class Bdellovibrionia; order Bdellovibrionales; family UBA1609; genus RBG-16-40-8. The sequence goes on from JAYUVI010000148.1 coordinate 11,211, forward strand.
GACTGATGGTTCTTTTTCGAACGCTCTCATTCGTGAAATTAAACCCATTCGCGTTGAAGAGTCCTTACGCGAAAACAAAGTCGTCGTGCTCGCGGGCTTTCAAGGCGTCGACCCAGTGACAAAAGAAATCACCACTCTCGGCCGCGGCGGTTCTGACACAACGGCTGTGGCGATGGCCGGTCATTTCGGCGCCGAACGCTGTGAAATTTTGAAAGATGTCGACGGCGTATACTCAGCCGACCCGGCCATCGTGAAAAATGCATGGCTTTACCAAACACTCCCCGTCGATAAACTTTATGAAATGTGTTTTTGGGGAGCGAAAGTTCTCAACTACCGCTCAGTGGCTTGGGCCCGTGATCACCGCGTACCACTCTTCGTGGGTTGCGCTGATGATTTTTCTATAGGCACGAGTATCACTGCGTTGGGTAGCGAGGTCACAGTTGCACAAACGAAGGGGTCAATTACAGAGCCGCTTAATGATGACTCTTCACTCCTCGCGTCGCCTGGCTCCTCAT
>JAYUVI010000149.1:0-2560 GCA_043754135.1 Bdellovibrionales bacterium
AAGACAAAAGCCAGACTGAGAACTCTGGTGGCGTGGCCCCATTTGTCCCAAAATAAACGAAAACTTTGATTTTGTTTGGCGAAATCACCCTTCAATAAATTAATGGCTGGGTTCTTCGGACGCTTAATACCTTCGAGAGCCAGACCAATCGCCGTGACGGTGGCAATTTCGTTGTTCGGGCTCGCGGCGCAATCAAAGTTTGGCAACATTTCGAGGCGCGAAACGCGGTTGGTGGCAATATCAAGTTTCTGTGTGAGATACGGGCCCAAGTTGCGCAATTGGGCAAAACCGCCTAAGAGAATAGCTTGCTCAAAATCAATTTTATAGAGTGTTTTCAATTCAAGCAGCGACAGTCGCAATTTTTGCGCGAAAGTGTCTACTGCAGTTTTGATAACTTCAGACAATGCCACTTGATCGCGCGTAGCGCCCTCGTTATTGGTGAGAATGAAACCTTTTTTGCGCAGCTCTTTCAAAGCTTCGAGGTAATGCATGCTGTAGCGTGAAGCAATAAGCTCGGCCACATCTTTGGCGCCCCAATCGAGCAGGCGAACATCGAGTAAGTAACCATCTTTGATCAAGCCTATTGTAGCCGTGCGATGACCAATGTTGATGAAAACATCTGTTTTGACAATCTCAGGTGTGAGTTGGGTATCGGCCGGGTACTCCCAAGGGGCTTCGCGCCAGTCTTCGAAAAGATTTGCTGTCGCCAGGCCATCGACACTCACGATGTCAGCGATAATCCCGCCGTCTTCAACACGTTTGATAATTTTTGCCAGATGCTCTTTGGGTACCGCTATGGCCAAGACGTGTGCGGTGTTACCGACGTAATGGGTGATCTTTGCATCGAAGAGAGAATTTTCTGCTGAGAATGGAATGTCATCTTCAAGTTCGAAAGGCAAACTCTTGCCAATTTTGTGGCGCTCGCGAAACGGGAATTCTTTGCGACGTAAACTCACTTCAAAAGGGTGGGCACCGATCACGACTTGCGTGCCCTCCTCCCACAAACGATTGCGTACATCGCGCAAAATTTCGATCAATTCGATTTGCGTGTCTTTATTCGGGTCTTGTGACAGTGGGTAATCAGAAAAAGTGACTAGCTCATAGCCATGTTTAAGCGAGCGAATCTTCGCCACTTTGACGCTAAAACTACCGATGTCGATACCAATGCTAAGCATATAAAAATGGTATCAAGACTCTTGCCAAAAAACCACTGTTGGTCGTCCTTTTGGTACTTTCGTTTTTGTCGTGGTGGGTGGCTGAGTGCCCGGACCTGTTCCACCCGGTGGGTTGGGTGGAGGCGGTGTCGTAGGAGGGTTTGTCTGTTGCGTGCTGTTTTTCTCTTGATCGATTTGGTTGAGAATTTCAGCATAACGACTGGTTAAATTCTCAACGTCATAGGTGATGGCGGTGATTTCACGTCGCACATTTAAATACTGGCCAGTGCTGATAATTCTAAAGTTATGCTCCGCATCAAAAAGGAGCGGAATTTTAGCCTTTTTCATTTCTGTAGTGCGCACCCCTTGAGAATCAAGAAATTGATAAAAATCCTCTTCGTCTTTGAAGGGACCACCTTTTTTCGGGTCGGTTCGACGAGCGATAAGTTCAGTGAGAACTTTTTCTTTGATCTGCGGGTGCAGTGACGAGAGCACACGTTCGTTAGCGTAATTCACGTTGATGCCTTTTACGCCATAAACGGTGATTTTATCTTTTAGCAAATCATAAAACTCATCTTGCATGTCGCGCACCATGTGCAATTCAGCAATGGTTTTAAATGGAGCATTGGGCGGCAATTCAAAATCTTTCATGTCATCAGTGCGATCGTATTTTGATGATTCATCGCCACCGCGTGCGCTGGTTTTATCTTCGTCAATCCAATCTTGAATATTATCGACTAGCTCTTCGAATTTATAATTTTCGTATTTCTCTTTAAAGGCCTTATTGCTTTCCATTTCATTGTCGAAAATCTGCATCAGTTGCATGCGAATGCTATCGGCGTAGGGTTTGCTTTCAGAACCTAGGTCATTAATATCAAGTTTACCGCTTTCGCTCTCAATCGCGACCATATACTCGGAATCCATAAACGATTCTTTGCTGATTTTTTTTATTTCGTCAGCGGCTACGGCATTGGATGCGGTCATGGCTGTCGGGGGCCATTGAAATGGGAACTGCCAAATTTGATCGAGTAGAGTTTTTTGATCTTTTAGCTGATCGCCAAACTGAGCGAGAGCTTTGGTGTAAATGAGAATGCGAAATAGACTAAGGTCGACGCCGGCTTTGGCGGCATAGTAGGCCTTCACGCGATTGATGGATTGCGAAGAGGCCACATACTCCACCTGGGTTTCGTAAGCGACCTCGGTGGCGATCATGATGGTCAACACCATGGCAAAAATCGCGATAAGAAAAGCGATACCGCGTTCGTTTTGCAAAGGCTTAACTAAGCATTTTCCGCGAGGTACTTTAGTTGCCACCGGTACCGCCTGGAGGTGGTGGTGTGCCAGTACCCGTGCCTGTCGTTGTCGCGGGATCGTCTTTCTTTTCTTGATTGTTGGGGAATTTTAAC
>JAYUVI010000150.1:0-3978 GCA_043754135.1 Bdellovibrionales bacterium
CGGCGAGAATCCCGCAAACTGCCGCGTCTTCATATTGTTTAAAAACACAGATTGTTAGCTCTGGCTTAGTACTTCACATATTTTGCACAGGCATTATTCATAGATAACACCCCGTTAACCATAAAAGTTCCCGAGATAGTGACTCGCCGAAAGGTAGCCTGCTACGCAGGCCGAGCGCTGAGCGCGAGCTGTCGGCGTGAAGGCAGGAGCCTGTTCACTAGCTCGGGAACTTTTATGGTTAACGGGGTGTTTTTGTGTTTAAGAAGCTCTTTCGATTTCCCAGCCTGGGAATACAATAACCGCCGGGTGAACACGTAAGGCTTTCGCTAGAGTTTTTGCTCTTTCGACACCAATATTAACTCGGCCTGATTCCATTCCTGAAATTGTAGATTGTGGCAGCCCGCTCAATTTGGCTAACTGGTTTTGTGAAAACTCTTGCAGCTCCCGAATGACACGCAAAGATTGTCCCGGAGTCATATGAACTCTGGTTTTTGCAGGAGTGAACACTCCATTCTTTAAAATGTCTTTAACCCTTTTTCCGGTAGTCATGTGGGGTCACCTCCATTACTAAAATTTTAACTTCGTTAGCAATCACGCAGTAAATAACTCGCCATTGATCATTCAATCGACTCGCTCTCGCCCCTTGCCATTCGCCTTTAAGCAAATGATCACGAAAACCTTTGATCTCAAAAAGGCCCTTTGGACCTTGAAGCCGAACAATATCCTTCCATTTCTCGAACTTTTCCTGGATTTCTTTAGGTGCTTTATTTAATGCTTTGACGGCATTCTTTTCCAGAAGAACGTTCCACATACTAAATATATACTATATCTTTTAAGATATGTCCACGCCAAAATCAACCGTCGCTAGCATTTTTAGCCTGAGACCACCGGCCGTCTGTTCATACTTTCGAATGCGCTTGTTCACTTTGAGTTAAGAAACTCTTTCGTCCCGCTCTCGCGCCCCATGCTATTCGCACGCAAGCATAAGACTAGCGCCGTCCCAATCATAGAAAAACTACGTCACCCCTTGAGCCCCTTTTGAGTAAAATAGCGACTCGCTTACGGGCAGCCCGCGTAAACGCGGGCCAAACGCTGAGCGTTTGCCTGAAGCGTGAGGGCAGGAGCCCGCTCGCTATTCAGTCAACGCGCGCGAGCGCCGTTTTTATTTATTTAACTTCGAGTGCTTAATACCGTACCCAAAATACACCACAAAACCAATTGCCAGCCAAATAATCAGCCGCAACCAAGTGTCGTGTGGCAAGCCTGTCATTACCCACAAACACGTCACCGCACCCAAAGGCGCGATCACCTTATACATGGGCACTTTAAATGGGCGATGTAAATTCGGTTGAGTTTTACGCAATATTGGTACGGCTGCGCACACAAGTACGAATGCCAGCAACGTACCAATCGACACAAGCTCACCGACTAGCGACATCGGCATAATTCCACCGCAAATCAGCGTGAATACACCGGCTACGACCGTGGCGATGTGAGGTGTTTGGTACTTAGGGTGAATTTTATTGAACCACGGGAGCAGACCATCTTTAGCCATCGCATAGAATACGCGAGTCTGACCCAGCAACAACACGATAATCACCGAGGTCAATCCGGCGAGCGCGCCGATTTTTACCACAGTTGAAAAAAGTTTTTGTACGCCGATATCCCAACCACGTAGAGCCGCGATTCTGTCGATACCTACAGCAACCGGGTCCGGCACGCCCAACTCAGTGTAGCGAACCACACCGGTCATTACGAGAGCCATCAAAATATAAAGCACAGTACAAATCGCTAACGAACCCAAAATACCAATAGGCAAATCGCGTTGTGGGTTTTTCGCTTCTTGTGCTGTCGTCGAAACCGCATCAAAGCCGATGTAAGCAAAGAAAATCACTCCCGCGGCCGTTAAAATACCTGAAAAACCGTAAGCCTGAACTTCAACACCGTGACGCATAATTGTTGTAGGTTCGGGGATCAACGCCAACCAGCCGGTTGCGTTCGGGTTTGCAATCCAGTTCGAAGCGTCGATCACACTCCAACCGAGAATGATAAAAGCCAAAATAATAACAACTTTCACGATCACGATTAAGTTGTTTACAAAAGCGCTCTCTTTAATGCCGCGATAAAGAATAGCTGAAACTACAATGGCAATAAAAGAGGCCGGTAAGTTCCAATAACCGTTCGCCAACGAACCATCTGCGAGTGTAACTTGCTCCCATGGTCCTTTAGTGAACATCAACATTGAATCAGATAAATGAAAACCCATGGTTTTTGAGACTAAAGAAACCAAGTAACCTGACCAGCCAGCAGCCACTGTCACAGCTCCAAATGCGTATTCGAGCATTAAGTCCCAACCGATAATCCAAGCCATCAACTCACCGAGTGTGGCGTAAGAGTAAGCATAGGCTGAACCCGCGACTGGCACCATCGCCGCCATTTCGGCGTAACACAAACCTGCAAGCGCGCAGAGAATACCGCTAATAATAAAACTGTAAACAATACCTGGGCCTGCGTAGTTCGCAGCAGCGGCACCAGTCAAAACGAAAATCCCCGCACCAATAATCGCGCCGATCCCAAGCATGATTAAGTTAAAGCCCGAGAGTGAACGCTTCAGCCCCTGACTTTCACCGATCTTGGGGTCATTAGCTTCAGCAATTACAGCTTGAATATCTTTTTTACGAAAGAGCGCGTTCGCCATCGGTCACCACCTAGATTGAAGTTGAGGGTAAAGCCACACGTTAATTAATTGCGTGGGTTATCTATCAATAAACTCACCAACGCCATTTTATTTCTAGATTCTAGGGGTTTGTCATGAGTTTTTCTGGAGTGTATCCAAAATATTCCATGTTGCTTAAAAGTTGAGCATGCAGTGGAGAGCTCGGCTGCCGGGATCGGGTTTCGGCTAATCGGCTATCGGTTGTGGCTATCCGCTGGCGGGTGCTCAGACTGGTGAGCACCTTGGTTTGACGTAATTAATAATCGCAAGATTTAACGACGACTTTGTCAGCCGCGCAGGCTTCGCGAAACGTGGCCGGTAGACGTGTTGGCTGTGACCAGCTGCCGTTCGCATCGCAAATGCGGCGCACGCAGCTCACATTGGGTAGGTCGGTACGGCAATTCTTTTCACCGCTCGGGTTGTTTTCACATGACCATGCACATTGGTTCAATGCGCCGGAGGGCTTCGCACAAATCGCATCCCGCGCGGCATGAGCAGGGCTGCGCTTGCGTTTATTGGCGGCCACCAACATAGAGTAATCAGTCTCAATATCAAGAGCCTGCATTTCTTCGGCTGTTAACTTTACAATGGGAGTAAAATGGCCTGAAACCTTAGCCTCGGAGGCTAAACCGCGATCCGATAAAGCGCTCAGCACCGCAGCGCGATCCGCCGCATAGCTTGCCGACTCACCTTTAGTGACGGCGATTTTTTGCTTGAGCGCTTGGTCTGACAAGTCAACATGCCCTTCAACAGTTTCGATTTTGGCCGAAATCTCTTTTTGGTCGTCGACGAACGAAACTATGAAATCCGTACCGCGCACACCGGCAACAGCCGCGCCAGTACGTACGCGGTAATACGCCTGCTCGCCATCATATTTCTGCTTCACTTGGTTGCGAATACGACCCTTCAATAAATCTAAAACCATACGTTTTTTATCTGATGAGTGAGCGGTGGCGTCCACAACTTCAGAAATAATAACTTCTGAATTTGGCGTAATATTTAAGGTATTACCGTTAGTAAAAATAATCTGGGCCTTGCCCGTCGCGTCGGTCTCAATGCGTTCACGTTCGTGTATTTCATCGCCCACATTTAAATCTTCTTTGCGACCGGCGTTGACGACTTTGCGAACCACACCCTCAGTGAATTTTAAACGCCCCACAGACACTCCCGTTTCACGCGCGGCCGAAGCCACATCACGCGTCACTGAGCCTGAATTTTTCACTCCCTTAGGCACTTCACCTGAATCGTTCTTAGCAAAACCG
>JAYUVI010000151.1:0-4760 GCA_043754135.1 Bdellovibrionales bacterium
CCTAAATCTAGCGCTGCCACCTTCACGTGGGCTAGCCCTTTAGCTTTTCTTTTAAAATTTTATTTACCAGCTCAGGATTAGCCTGACCTTTGGAAAGTTTCATCACTTGGCCAACGAAGAAACCGAAAAGTTTATCTTTACCTTTTCTGTACTCCTCAGCTTGACCTTGATTCGCGGCCACGACCTCGACCACTATTTTTTCAATGGCAGAGTCATCTGAAATCTGCACAAGACCTTTTTTCTTCACGATCTCTGTCGGTCGGCCTTCACCTTTCACCATTTCGGCGAAAACAGTTTTGGCGATTTTGCCCGAAATCGTGCCTTTATCAATAAGCTGAATGAGCTCAGCCAAATCTTGAGTTTTCACCGGTTGATCGTCAATCGTCTTATCACTCTCTTTCATCTCACGCATAATTTCAGTCATCACCCAATTCGACGCGGCCTTGGCATTGCCACATTGACCCGCGACACTTTCAAAATAAATGGCCACAGCTTTGTCTTGTGTCAATACGAGTGCGTCGTATTCAGGCAAACCATATTGTGACTGAAAACGCTTAGCTCTTTCTAAAGGTAACTCAGGTAAACTGGCGCGAATCTGCTCGATCCAACTTTCCTCGAACACCACAGGTAAAATATCAGGGTCGGGGAAGTATCTGTAATCATGGGCTTCTTCTTTGGTACGCATTGTAAACGTTCTGTTTTTTGTTGAATCATACAAACGCGTTTCTTGAACAATCGCTTCCCCCGACTCTAAGCATGAAATCTGTCGCGCGATCTCATACTCAATCGATTTTTCGACAAAACGGAACGAGTTGACGTTTTTAATTTCGACTTTCGTGCCGAATTTTTCTGTGCCTCGCCGACGCACAGAAACGTTACAGTCACAGCGCATCGAACCCTCTTCAAGGTTACCGTCGCAGACTTCAAGGTACATCAAAATATTGCGAACAGTTCGCGCGTACTCGGCCGCCTCTTGAGGTGTGCGAATATCCGGTTCTGACACGATTTCTAATAGCGGCACGCCGGCTCTGTTGAGATTGATCAGAGAGTAATCACCGTGATGAGTCGATTTACCGGCGTCTTCTTCCATATGGGCGCGCGTAATACCGATAGTGATAGGCTTGCCATCTAAATAAATTTCCAATTTACCGTGTTCGCACAAGGGTTGGTCGAACTGAGAAATTTGATAGCCTTTAGGCAAATCGGGATAAAAATAATTTTTACGCGCGAAAACCGAGCGTGTATTGACCTTGCAACCTAGAGCCAACCCAATACGAATAGAAAACTCTAAACCCTTTTTATTTAGAACGGGCAGAGCTCCGGGCATACCAAGAGTCACCGGGCTTGTATGTTCATTGTCAGCTCCACCGTAAGCGGCGGAATCGGACGAAAACATTTTGCTGTCGGTTAATAGTTGCGCGTGAATTTCTAGGCCGATCACGGGCTCCCAGTTAGCGTGCGACATTCGGCACATCACGAAGATTAAGTGACTGTTCGATAGCGTACCCCACGTTTAACATTTTCTGTTCTTGAAAATGACTGGCGGTAAGCTGCACGCCGATTGGTAAACCATCATCGCTAAAGCCACCCGGCACACTCATGCCAGGTAATCCAGCCAAATTGGTTGATGTCGTAAAAATATCATTGAAATACATTTCAACAGGATTGCTCAATTTCGCCCCAATTTTAAAAGCAGGAGTGGTGTACACGGCGCTCAAAAGTACATCGCACTTCTGAAAGGCTTTAACAAAGTCATCGCGCAATAAGCGACGCACCTGACACGCTTTTTTATAATAAGCATCGTAATAACCACTTGAAAGAGCGAATGTGCCTAGCATAATACGGCGTTTGACTTCAGCGCCAAAACCTTCACCACGAGTGACGCTGTAAAATTCTTCTATGCTTTCGGGATTAGTTTTGAAATCGGCGCGATGTCCGTAACGAACGCCATCATAGCGCGCTAGATTGCTTGATGCCTCACATGTCGCGACTAAGTAATAAATTGGGACACCAAATTTTGTCAGCGGCAAACTGACTTCAACTAATTCTGCGCCACTCAGTTTTACAATCTCTTTGGCGCGCTCAATAACTTTGGCCGAGTCAGCCGATACCGCCGAAGTAAAATACTCTTTCGGCAAACCGATCTTCATGCCCTTTAAATCTTTGTTCAGAAGTTTCGACCAATCCGGCACAGCTTGAGAAGATGTCGTCATGTCATGTGCGTCGCGCCCACAAATAGATTCCATCGCAAGAGCGCTATCTTTGACCGACAAACTCATCGGGCCTGCTTGATCTAAACTCGAAGCATAAGCCACGATCCCGTAACGACTGACACGTCCATATGTGGGTTTAACGCCCACTATACCGCAGAAACTGGCGGGTTGACGAATCGAACCGCCAGTGTCGGTGCCTATTGCTAACGGCGCCATTCGAGCGGCTACGGCGGCCGCCGAACCGCCACTTGAACCGCCGGGTACGTGATCGAGTGACCACGGGTTGCGACAAATTCCATAAGCCGAAGTTTCTGTACTCGAACCCATGGCAAATTCATCTTGATTGGTTTTGCCCACAGTAATCGCTCCATCGGCTTCAAGCCGTGTCACTACTGTCGCCGAATAGGGCGGTATAAAACCTTTTAGAATTTTTGAACCCGCTGTGGTTTGCAAACCTTTAGTGCAAAGTGCGTCTTTTATCGCCACTGGCACGCCTGCTAAACGGCCTACTTTTTCACCTTTCGCGATTTTTAGATCGACCTCACGCGCTTTTTCAAGGGCACGCTCATTGAGCGTAATAAATGCATTCAAAGCCGGGTTTAGCTTTTGCGTCTGCTTTAAATAAGACGAGATCACTTCTTCAGCTTTGATTTCTTTTTTTTGTACGCTTGCAGCGATTTCATGGGCCTGTTGTTCGAAGATGTTCATGGCTGCTCCTATGACACTACAGGTGGGACTTTAAACAAATTGCCCGAACGCTCGGGTGCGTTCTGCATGGCTTCTTCAACAGTTTGTTCAGTCATTCTTTTATCTTCGCGAAAAACCAATTCAATATCTGTTGGCGTAATGAGCGGCTCAACACCCTGAGTATCAATGGCACTGACCTCTTCAAAATATTTTAAAATGGACTCCATTTCCGCTTGGTACTGGGGCTCTTCATTGCTCAAGATTTGCAGGCGCGCCAGCTGCGCCACTTTACGAACATCGATCACAGAATTCTCCTTTAAAACAATGCCTAACGTATTAACTCTAAAGTGTTGATCGCTCAAGTTCTCTCGCGTATCTTGCTTCGAATGGCGAAAAATTCTGAAAAGAGCGGCACAAAACAGGCTAAACGCGCGACTGAATTACGCGATTTGATTAGTTACCACGACCATCTTTACTACAACCTCGATAAACCTGAAATCGCTGATTACGAATACGATAAACTTTTCGCGGAACTGTTAGAAATTGAACAGTCTGACCCGGGCCTCATTAGCGCCGATTCACCTACTCAGCGCGTGGGTGGTCAGCCACTAGCCGCCTTTGAGAAAGCCGATCATCGAATGCCCATGCTCTCGCTACAAAATACCTATTCGCCTGAAGAAATCCGCGAGTTCGATGCGCGTGTCAGAAAGCTTTTACAAACAGATGAAGCAGTGGAATACTTTTGCGAACCCAAGTTTGATGGTTTGGCAATCGAACTTGTCTATGAAAACGGCCACCTAAGTCATGCCCTCACTCGCGGCGATGGCTTGACCGGGGAACTCGTCACTTCAAATATCAAGACAATTAAATCTATACCACTGAGACTACATAAGAAAGACGCCCTAGAAACCTACGAAGTTCGTGGTGAAATTTTAATGTTTAAAAGAGATTTCGCCGAACTCAACCGCCAACAACAAGAGCTGGGGCTAGATACTTTTGCCAATCCACGCAATGCGGCCGCGGGTTCGATTCGCCAGCTGGACCCGAAGGTCACCGCCTCACGTACACTGCGCATTTTTTGTTACGCTCAAGGTTTTTCTTCACAACAACTCTACAAAACGCAATCGCAATTTGTGAAATATCTAAATGACTGCGGCTTACCAACGACGCCCATTTTTCGCGTCTGTAAGGGCGCTGATCAAGCTATTGAGTTCTATCACGAGATACAAAAAAAGCGTCACGACTTGCCCTTTGATCTCGATGGTGTGGTGATCAAAGTAAACTCTCTCAGTTTACAAAATGAGCTCGGTCAAATCGCGCGCAGTCCGCGTTGGGCCACGGCCGCGAAGTTCCCCCCTGAACAAGCGAAAACTATAATTGAAAACATATTGGTGCAGGTGGGTCGAACCGGCGCTCTAACACCTGTCGCCATTATGAAGCCCGTTCGCGTGGGTGGTGTTACTGTCACCAACGCGACATTGCATAATCAAGATGAACTCGCGCGTAAAGACGTGCGAATTGGCGACACTGTTTTTGTACAACGTGCAGGCGATGTTATACCTGAAATCGTTAACGTAGATCTAAAAGCCAGACCGAAATCAGCTGTCCCGTTTAAAATGCCGACCAAGTGCCCGGAGTGTCAGTCCGCTACTGTTCGTAATGTAGATGAATCGGCCATTCGCTGTTCGAACCCACTCTGCCCCGCCATTATTCGCGAAGGTCTTAAACATTTTGTTTCAAGACGAGCCATGAACATTGAAAAAATTGGGGATAAGCTCGTGGATCACTTTGTGGCCGCCGGTCTCGTCAGAATTTTTTCTGATTTTTATCATTTAAAAGCGGCTGATTTACTGCAGCTCG
>JAYUVI010000152.1:0-7318 GCA_043754135.1 Bdellovibrionales bacterium
CAGAGTTATATCGAACAAAGGTCGCCAGAATGCTAAAAAAATTTATGGCGCAAACGTCGCACGAGAAGCTCGCGACCAATCAATCTCCTATGATACGACCACCGACCTTGCTCGTTATATTCACGCTGCTTATCGCGGTTTTTGTGCCCGTCGCGCACGCAAATAGTGCCGCAGCGACTGGCGAGTGGGTGCCCGACGAAAAAATTAAAACAATAATGATTTCTGGTAATGGCAACCCACGGACGTTGGATGAATCGTTTATGGGTAGCGATTATATTTACCCAACAGTTGCAGAACTGGCTGACGCCACTTTTGAAAGCCGCGGTGACCTCGTTAAGATTTCTCTGGCCGTTAATCGCACACCGTATACATTTATTTTAAAAAAAGAAGCCGTCGAAACTGGCCTGAGCACTTACAGATCTGAAGATATAACTGACTATGATTACTCTAAAAACATGGCCAAATTATACCCCAAGTTACTAGCCAAACATTTGATCGATAGGCAAAAGGGTTTCATAGACATGCTCAACTGTAGAGCTTTTGCGGCCACTCTGGTTGCACCATTCTGCTCTAACGAGGAGGTTAGTTCCGCGACCGACTCGTATTGTACTTTTAATGTAGACGACAGAAGTTACCCGCTCGAGCATATGACGGCGCTGTTAAATGTGACGGGGCAACCCCTCGATGAAATTAAGTGTGCGGGCAAAAATTATTTAGAATACCTTGAAGAGCGAAAAGCTTACTGGGATCACCGTTTCGAGCAGATGCTTGCGGATACTCACGATGACAGTGTTGTAAGAGCCCAGAATAAATTAATGGGCTTTTTCGCAGAGGGAATGGCTTTTTATCGCGAGCATCTAGGTGCACAGTCAGAAGATGCGACCCTCTCGCCAGCGGGGAGTGAAGCTCTAAGTAAGATCCCTCACAAATTTCAGTTTTATAGTTTGCGGTTTTATTACGGGGTTTCAAAAAGTAACCCGTATTCACGTTGCCAAACCCAAGAAGAAGTCACGGCGGCTATCAACGATGCGTTTAACCACTACCACGTGTTGGCGACGACCGCGAAACAGTCAGCGAAAATGATGGCAATGTGAATCGGTGTTATCTGCATGTCAACATCACACACCCGACTGGGCAGCTTGATGCTGCTAGCGAAAATAACGTGTTGCTTGGGCAGTGTTTGAAAAGTTTTATCGACGAAAATCCAATCGATAATTGCGCGGCCATGGAAGCTTCCGTTCCCGCATCTTTTAGGCCGTGATGTATTAAGCGGGCCCAGTTCTACTACTAATCAATCTCTTGCGAGCGACACAGCGCCATTTTGCCAGTCAAATTATAAAGCCGAAGTTGATTCTCACGCATGTGCTTCTCGACACGAAAGCCGATCGCGCATTTTTTCGTTTCGGTGTTGAAGTAGCTGCACTGTTCGCAGCAATAAATCAGATTGAGCTCACGCATATCGCGCGGGTGAATGCCGTCTTTAATTATCGACCGCGGTGCAGGCGGGTCGCAGGGCAAACCACGCACTTTCGGCGCTCGCTTCAGCGGGATTAGCGAATCATTCGCCGACTGGAGCGCATCGCTTTTTAGATTTACAGGGTCAGTTGACATTTTCATTTTCGACCTCACTTTTAACACATTACGGCGCTGACCTGAAGCGCTTTAAATAATAAATAAAATCGAGGGTTTGCCATGATCGACACACGGAAAATGACACAGAAAAGCCAAGAGGCCATGCAGGCTGCAGTCCACTTAGCTGAAGACTCTTTGAGCCCCCAGCTTGAGCCTGACCATTTCATTTTTGAACTCACCAGGCAAGAAGACGGTATCGTGCCGCAGGTTTTGGCGTCGTTGAACGTGAATATGTCGTCACTCACCGAGCGACTGACCCAACGTCTGCGTGAGTTGCCGCAGCTTTCTTCCGCCAACAACCGCCCGCAAATGTCGGTGTCGCAAAATTTTCTGGCGCTGTTTCGTCAGGCTGAAAACGAAGCCAAAGCCATGGGCGATACTTACGTCTCGACTGAGCACTTTATGCTGGGCCAGTTGAAAGAAAAATCATCTGAACTCACCAAGATCTTAGATAAGGCTGGAGTGAATTACGCGAATTTTTCAGCTACGCTTAAGACTAAGCGTGGAGATCAAAAGGTGACTGACGATAGCCCCGAAATAAAATTCGATACTTTAAAAAAGTACGCCCGCGATCTCACGGAACTGGCTGAGCAGGGTAAGCTTGACCCGGTGATTGGCCGTGACGAAGAAATTCGGCGTGTCGTGCAGGTGCTTTCGCGCCGAACAAAAAACAATCCCGTTTTAATTGGCGAACCTGGGGTGGGTAAAACCGCCATTGCCGAGGGTTTGGCTCTTAGAATTATCAACAAAGACGTGCCCGAAGTTTTATTAAGGAAAAAGTTAATGTCGCTCGATATAGGCGCCCTGATTGCCGGCGCAAAATATCGTGGTGAATTTGAAGATCGATTAAAGGCAGTGATCAAAGAGGTTATAGCCGCCCAAGGGCAGATTATTTTATTTATCGATGAGCTGCACACGTTAGTCGGCGCTGGCAAGACCGATGGCGCTATGGATGCCGGTCAATTATTGAAACCCGCTCTTTCACGTGGTGAGTTGCGCTGTGTGGGTGCCACCACTCTCGATGAGTACAGAAAATACATTGAGAAAGACAAAGCTCTCGAGCGTCGTTTTCAAACTGTACTGGTGCAAGAGCCTAACGAAGCCGATGCCATTACGATTTTGCGTGGTTTAAAAGAAAAGTACGAAGTTCACCATGGCGTGCGTATTACCGATGCCGCCATTGTCGCCGCTGTGAAATTGTCGAATCGTTATATTGCCGACCGCTTTTTGCCAGACAAAGCCATCGACTTGATGGATGAAGCGGCTTCACGTCTGTCGATTGAGATCAACAGTGTGCCCACTGAGATCGACACGATCTCACGACAAATGACACAATTGAAAATTGAGAACGAAGCTTTGAAAAAAGAAACTGACGAAAATTCACGTGAGCGCGTGACGGCGATTCATAAAGAGCTCGCTGATTTAGCTGAGAAAGATCGCGTACTGCGTATGCAGTGGGAGAAAGAAAAAGAACAGATCGGCGTCCTGAAAAAAGTGAAGGCCGATATCGAAGCCACGCGTTTAGAAGTCGAACGTGCCGAACGTGAGGGGAATTTAGAAAAAGCTGCTGAGCTTAAATATGGGCGCTTACCTGAGCTTGAGAAAAAATTAAAAACTTACAACGAAAAATCAGCCGAACGTGGCGACGTAAAAAAATCAGGCGATAAAACGTCTCTCACGGATGCAAAAATAGCCGGTGCAAAAGTTACGAAAACTCACGCACCACTTTTGCGTGAAGAAGTCACTCCCGACGAAATTGCAGAAGTCGTGGCGAAATGGACGGGCATACCCGTACAAAAAATGCTTGAAGGTGAAACCGGCAGGTTACTCCATATGGAGAATTATTTAAAACGCCGAGTGGTGGGTCAAGATCGCGCTCTCGAGGCCGTATCAGATGCTATTCGGCGCGCGCGGGCTGAAATCGCAGACCCGAATCAACCCATCGGCAGCTTTATGTTTTTAGGTCCGACTGGCGTAGGTAAAACTGAGACAGTGAAGGCGCTCGCCGATTTTCTTTTCGATACTGAAGAAGCTGTCGTGCGCATCGATATGTCAGAGTACATGGAGAAACATTCGGTCTCGCGCTTGATCGGTGCGCCTCCTGGGTATGTTGGTTACGATGAAGGTGGTCAATTGACTGAGGCCATTCGTCGCCGCCCTTACAGTGTCGTGCTGCTAGATGAAGTCGAAAAAGCTCATCCGGAAGTTTTCAATATTTTGTTGCAAGTGCTCGATGACGGTCGCCTTACTGATGGGCAGGGTCGTACTGTCGATTTTCGCAATACGGTCTTTGTTATGACTTCAAATGTGGGCTCGCAGTCAATTATGGACGTCAGTTTGACCAGCGAACAAAAGCGCGAAGCGGTGCTCAAGCAGTTGAAAGATTATTTCAGACCGGAGTTCTTAAACCGTGTTGATGAAATAATAGTATTTGAAAGTTTAAACGAAGAGTTGCTCGCGAACATCGTCGACATTCAGTTGGAGAAAGTCAGCAAGCGCCTTGCAGAGAAAAAGATTGAACTCAAATTTACGAAGAAAGCCAAAGAGTGGCTCGGCCACAAGGGTTTTGACCCCGTTTATGGCGCGCGCCCATTAAAACGCGTGATCAAGAGCGAAGTTTTGAATACACTGGCGAAAGGTTTAATCAGTGGTGAATTCGTCGCTGGTGACACCGTGAACATCGACGCTCACGATTTGGGTTTAAAGTTCACTAAGGCCGAGTAAGAGTGTAAGCGAGTTCAGGGAGTAAGAGAGTAAGCGTGTTCAATAGACACGTAATGCATCAGAGGCGCGTAGCACATCGAGAGCGTTGAAGTCGCATATAAGCAAAGGGTCAACACCGCATGAACAAATATCTGAAATACTCTTTGCTCGGCGTGATGACTGTGGCGCTCCTCACTGTGCTGGCGCCGTTTATTACTGAAATTTTGTTGGCCGCCATTTTTGCTTTCGCACTTGACCCCCTCACCAAGCGTTTAGCCAATTCGCAGCGTATCCCGAAATTTTTCTTTCGTTTTAAAAGTCGGCAGTGGGTGGCCATTACACTCGTGGTGTTGACTCTCGCGGTCACATTGCCTATCGGTTTTACCATCTACAACATTTATGATGCGATATACGAAGCCGCCTCAGATGGTTTTCAAAACACAGATTTTTATAAAGATGTCTTACATTTAAAAGTCGTACTTATTGAATACGGCGATCGTATACTCACCACGCTTAACTTGCGTCGTAAATTTGACCTTGTCGCCATATCAAATAATTTCACCAACGATTTAGGCCGCAAAGTTTTGGCCATTTCAGGCGATGCGTTGAGTTCACTCCCTGCCTTGCTGATGGCTATTTTTGTATTCTCCTGCGCGCTTTATTTTTTCTTAGCCGAGAACAGAAGAATCAAAGCCATGATTGTCCAAAGTGGTGTGATGGGCGAGGGCGAACTCGATCATCTGACCATGATTTTTCAAAAATCAAGTCGTGCGACGATTGTGGCGGCGATTATCACGGGGTTTATTCAAGCTTTGATTGTGGCATTAGGCGCGGTCATTTTACGCTCAGGTGATTTCGTTATCGTTTTTGTGATCACTTTCTTTTTCTCGTTTATTCCGGTGATTGGTGCGGGTCCCGTGGCCCTTTTCTTATCTCTACTCTCCTTAATAAAAATGGATTATGGCGCTGCTATAGCTTTAGCAGTAGTAGCTGTCGTCGCAGGAACTATTGATAACCTCGTGAAACCTTACTTGGTGGGGAGTGAAGAAGATATTCACCCGGTAGTTATTTTACTCGCCATTATCGGCGCCATTATTATTTTCGGTTTGCCTGGTCTATTCTTGGGCCCGGTGATTGTGTCAGTGACGTTTCAGCTCTATAAGCACTATGTGTTAGCGCCATATGCATAACACTAGGCACTGACAGTTTTTGTCCATTGTGATTTTTCAATAAGAAAAAATTCAAAACCCATCTTCGTGTCGACATTTGCCCAAGCATGGTGAAGATAACTCAAACTTTTCAAGCCCAATGGGGCTTCGAGAAACTTTTGAGGGGGATAATATGCGTTTGGGTTTAATCATTGCGTCTTCTGCGTTCTTAGCGGCGTGTGCCGGTGGACCGATGGTCAAGATCAAGTCATCTGGCCCTATTGATTTAGCTTATGTCTCGAACGAACAGCCCACGGCTGACCGCAAAACAATGAAAACGAATTTGATGAGAGATTTTAAGCAAGACTACTATCCCTATTATCTTTACGTGAAAGTTGTACCCCGCACAAAATCTTACGTTTTAGCGTCAGCACAAGAAACCACTAAAGAACTCGCATTTAAAGAAAAGTGGGATGACAAAAAACTCGAGGCACAAAAGGCAATCGCCATTACAAATGCTAAAACGTCTTTCGAAAAAGAAACCTGCATGGACGTTGAAATTGAAACCGACGATTTGTTCGCTAATGAAAGTACGGCGTGGCATGGTGAACTGATTTCTGATGGCGATCAAATGCAAAAACTTGAAGTGAAATTTAGCAAATTTGTCGGTTGGCAGAATAACAAGACGACCGTTTATTCTTCTCGCTATGGAGCTAACGCAGTTAAAGATGCCACTTACTATCTTTACAGCACGGCTTGCGTAAGTAAGGCGATTGATATGACGAAACCGTTCGAGTTGATTGTGCAGCCTCGATATAAGCAAGAAGTGCCTGAATTTCGCGTGAGCTGGGGTCAAACTCCGAACGTTGCAGTGGTGCAATAGCTCTACGATCGTCGTCATTTTTTCAGCGAGTGAGACTGTCGACAAGTTCGACATTTCACGAATGAAAAACACGTATCTCCCCTTGACCCTTTTTGCAAAAGAACCTAGTGTGCAGCACTTCTAAAAAAGGTGATGAATGTTTTCGGGTATCGTCGAAGCAATAGCGAGACTTACACATTACGCGCCCGAAAACCCAAGCCCCGCCACCCCCACTCGAATAAGAATAGAAAAGCCAAGTAAATTCAATGACATAAATGCCGGAGATAGCATCGCAGTGAACGGTGTTTGCTTGACTGTTGAGGGTTTTGACGAACGCGAGATGCAATTCTGTTTGGGGACTGAAACTTTACGCGTAACGGGTTGGAGTGCGCTCGCTTTGCTTGGGCAATTTGTAAATTTGGAACGATCGCTCAAATGGAGTGACCGCATTCATGGTCATTTAGTATCAGGACACATCGATGCAATGGGCGAAATTTCTTTTGTGAACGACCAAGCTGGCTGTCGCGATTTACGAGTTGCTGTGGCTGACTCTTTGCTGCCGTATTTCTGGCAAAAGGGCAGCATCACTTTGAATGGCGTGAGTCTGACAGTGAATCAGGTGAAGACGCCGGCGCGATCTTTATCGCCTGCAGCTGCTCACCCAGTAAAACCTGTTCATGGCGAAATTTCTGTCACTCTTATTCCTGAAACATTAGCTCGTACAAATTTAGCTGAGTTAAAAGTCGGCGATCAGGTGACTATCGAAATCGATCAAATGGCGCGCGCGCTCATGCAGATGCTTGAACAAAAAGATTTAGTTACTCAAGCGAAAGCCGCACGCCCACCGGCTGAGCCTTCCCAAATGTCGACATCAGCGATTCAGTTACAGAAGGATTTTCAGCCGTGAATACCATAGTTGAAATCATCGAAGATATTCGCGCCGGCCGCATGGTCATTCTTGTTGACGACGAAA
>JAYUVI010000153.1:0-2671 GCA_043754135.1 Bdellovibrionales bacterium
TCGAGAGGTCGAGCAAATTTCGGCGTGTGTCTTCGGAGTCTAACTGACTTTTAAATTTCGTTATTTCTTCTTCACCACCGACAAAAGCAGTTTTTACTTCGTCAGATAAATCTTTTTCTTCGCTAGCGACGGCTTCAGAATTTTTATCCGCTCTCGCCTTGCTCGTGTGCTTCGTGTTTTTTTCTTTGATTTCAACGGCCTTATCTTGAATACCGCGTTTAATCTCGGCCGACGTTGGGCTAGTGGTAATACTCTTCGAAGTTGCCGGAGCAGGCGCTGAAGACTTCACGGTGTACCGACCAGAGTCTAGACCCGAGCTGGTCGTGGACGAAGATGTTGCAGGCGCACCATCGTTCGTTCTTGTGCTTGGGTTGACGAGCAGTGCTGAAGTCGGGTCGACCTGCGACAGAGACTTTTTGATAAAAGTGAATGACGTTAGTAAAAATATCGCGGGTAAAATCAGCGTCTTTTTCATTGAAGATTTTTTCGGTTTTTTCAGACCTGCACTTGATCGAAATTGACGAAAACTCATTCGCCCCTCAGACTAGAAATATGAGAATTCCAGCTTCTCTGACTTTCGTCGTGCCCCTCATTTTTTGCATATCTTTTGATGCGCAGGCACAAGACAAATCAATTTACAAAAGTGATATCGACTCCCAAATCACTATTCGCAAAGTCACGCTACTCCCCGTTTTCGATAACCTTCGCGGAATTTATTCTCGTCCTGTCGAAACTTATCTCATTGATTTTTTAAATAAGGGCCACCGCTGGGAGTACGCCGAAGCCAATCTCACCGGCCCCATTATGACACCTGACGAGCTTTCAGACGATCCCAATTTAGTTAAAAATATTTCTTCAAGTGTGACGGCTGACGCTTTTATTGCCACGAGCATTATTAAAGGCCCGAGCGGCGTGGCTATCAAAATGGATATGTACTTGCGTAACGACAGTAAGCTGATCGCTCAAGAATCGATTACCGGGCTGCAAACTTTCGATGTCGAGTCGATTAAACGACAGTCGGAAACCATGTTTAAAAAAATAATTAAAAAATTGCCTTATGATGGCTTGATTATGAGTCGCCAGGGCACCCGCGTGACGGTGAACCTTGGTCGCGTAGATGGCGTACAGCAAGATCAAATACTTTCAGTGGTGCAAATCATTCGCCTCGTGCGACACCCTAAATTTAATTTCTTGATCAGCACTGAAAAAGAAGTGATCGGCAAAGTGAAATTACTAAAAGTTGACGATACCTTAAGCTTTGGTCGCATCATCACCGAAAAAGAAGTCGGCGCCATAGAGGTGAATGCTAAAATTGCCAACCTTGATGATGTCGTTTACACGAACACCGAAACTCTTTCTGACCAAACCGACACCGCCGAAGCTTACGCGCAAAGACCCGAGGGCCAAGTCAGTTTTGGCACAAACCCCAGCGCCTGGTTGCCGAAGCGTAAACCCACATTCGGCATGGCGGGCGCGAGCCTGGGCATCGGGCAATATAAAGAATCGGTCGCAGCGAGCTCATCGCTTGATGCGGCTTCTCCGTTCTACCCGCTCGCGAGCATTGAAGGCGAATTGTGGCTCACACCAGTGTGGAGCATGCACGCTGCGATCAAACAAGGCATCATAACAACTGACAACCCTGTCTCAGGCGGTGAGCCAAAGGAATTATCACACTCAATGTCAGCACAAGAATTTTTATTTGGTTACAATTTTCGCTTATCAGAAGTGATTACCGGCCCCAAAGTCGAATTACTGGCCGGCTACTCGTCCTACCACCTGTATGTCGACTCTTCGAACCCATCAGGTCTCACAACCAAAACCTACAGCGGACCCAAATTTGGTGTGATGGGCTCGTACCCGCTCCCCAATGCCTCACCTTGGAGTGTTGGCGCCTATTTAAATTTTATGTTTCAAGCTAAGTTAAAAGAAACGCCCAGCAGCTCAGGCACCGCTGATAATTCAGTAAACAGTTTCGGTTTGTTTGGTGATAAAGCTCTCTCAATAAACTTGAAAGCTCGATTCGCTATAAACTTCGAGCTTTACTCAAGCGACTTCGGTGCCGGCTCAACGACGAGCGCAAGCCAGAAGCACACCACAGGTACCGCTGGCCTTTACTACATGTTTTAATTTTTTTAACGTGGTCGCAGCCTAATAATTGATTCTTGCTTTCATATCATCATGAGGCTAAATTTCTCATTCATATGGATTTCGAACTTCAACCCACTCATTTAAATGGCAACCTCATTTATTTACGCCCCTTACAGCCAAAAGATTTTGAAGCTCTTTATGCCGTAGCTTCTGACCCGCTCATTTGGGAGCAACACCCCGAAAAAACGCGGTATCAACGCGAAGTTTTCGAAAGATTCTTTCAAGGCGCTACAGATTCAAAAGGTGCTTTTGTGGTCATTGACGTGAACACCGGCGATGTTATGGGCAGTTCACGTTACTGTTTCCTCGACACCGAAAAAAGTCAAATTGAAGTGGGCTATACTTTTCTCGCGCGAAAATACTGGGGCCAAGGCCACAACCGTGAGATGAAAAACTTAATGCTTCAACATGCGTTCAAATATGTAAACCGTGTAGTCTTTTACATCGGCGAAGATAACAAACGCTCGCGCCGCGCTGTTGAAAAAATCGGCGCACACCTTATCGAAAAAATTTTACGGCAACC
>JAYUVI010000154.1:0-2359 GCA_043754135.1 Bdellovibrionales bacterium
ACAGTTTCAGAAATTTATTACGATAAAAAAATCGGTTTTCAAATGCGACTTCAGCAAACGAATATGCTTGTGTGGGTCGGCTTCGAGGATTTCAAAACGCGTTTGAATCAAGCGCAAAGAGTCGTCAACTATTTGCAAGGGGAACACTTAGCAGGCCGCATCATAGACGCCCGCTATAGCAAGAAAGTAGTTGTCAGGCTGCGTAACGATCCCTAGGCTTAAATATAGGGTTTCATGGGAAGAAATCTCCAAAGTTAAGGACGACAAGATGTCGACAACGAGAATCCAGAATCTTATCTGCAGCTTAGATATCGGCACAACTAAAGTCGCTTTTGTGATCGCCAACGCGAGCTCGCAGGGCCTCGAAGTTTTGGGACTGGGCCAGGCGCCTAGCATTGGCGTTCGTCACGGTGTGATCGTCAACATTGAGAGCACAGCTGAAGCCATAAAAAAAGCCCGCGAAGAAGCTGAACTTATGTCAGGTGTACGCGCCGACAAAGTTTGGGTTTCAATCGGTGGCACGCACATTCAATCTTTCGACTCCAACGGCATGATCGCTGTTCGCCACAACGAAGTGACTAAAGAAGACATCGCTCGCGTTGTTGAAGCAGCGAAAGCAGTAGCCATCCCATCTGATCGCCAAGTTCTGCATGTGCTACCGAAAGATTTTAAACTCGATGGCCAAGAGGGAGTGATCGACCCTATCGGTATGAGTGGCGTACGTCTCGAGGCAGCGGTTCATATTATCACCGGTCAAAAAGCGATTATTCAAAATGTCGTTAAGTGTGTAGAGAAAGCTGAAATTGAACTCGCAGGTTTGGTGCTAGCACAACTGGCGTCATCTCTTGCAGTACTGAGCGCTGATGAGAAACAACTCGGAGTAAGCGTCGTCGATGTTGGCGGTGGTACTTGCGAAGTCATCACTTACATGCGCAACAGCGCGACACATACAGCGTGCATACCAGTCGGTGGCAATAACTTCACTCACGATGTTGCACTTGGTTTGCGCTCCACTCAGACCAACGCTGAAACTATCAAACGTAAACATGGTTTTGCTTTACCCGACATGGCGAATGGCGATGACACTCTCGAAGTTGAATCAGTTGGCGGTCGCTCCCCACGCACGGTTTCTAAATCAAGTTTATGCCGTGTACTCGAAGCGCGCTCTGAAGAAACTCTCAAACTTATTCAAAAAGAAATTTCTGATCGCGGGTTCACTGGCAAGCTCGGTTCAGGTGTCGTTCTCACTGGCGGCGCCGCTGAACTACGCGGCTTAGTTGAAATGGGCGATTTTATTTTCGATATGCCTGTGCGCCTCGGCTTACCACAAAAAACTGGTGGATTATCAGACGTGGTCAGCAGTGCAAGTTTCGCGACGGCTGTCGGTCTTTTGCTTTACGGATACGAATTGAACAAACCGGCCATTGTTGAGCGTGAAGTCAACCCCGGTGTGACAGTACGAGTGAGCGATTGGGGTCGAAGAGTGAAAGAGCTTTTTGCCCGCGCACTTTAGTTGTTATTAAATTTTTAGCGTTGTTTTAACTGGGAGGTCACTGCATGTTCGAATTAGAAGAAACATCAAGTTCAGGCGCCAATATTCGAGTTATCGGCGTAGGTGGTGGCGGTGGTAACGCAGTTCAAACGATGATCGAAGGCGGTCTTAACGGAGTCCAATTCGTCGTCGCGAATACGGATCGTCAATCTCTTGAAGCGAACAAAGCCAGCAAAAAAATTCAATTAGGCTCTGACCTCACAAAAGGTTTGGGCGCTGGTGCTAATCCTGAAATTGGTAAACGTGCTGCGATTGAATCTTACAATGACATCATTGTGAATCTTGGATGCCTGATACAAAGGCATAGAATCAGGCAAATCTCGATACACCCCGCCTGGTCGGTAATACGCTGCGTGCAGCCGCGCGCCGGATACTGCCTCGTATACATCCATCAGGTCTTCGCGCTCACGGAAAGCATATAAAAACACGGTCATTGCGCCAATATCCAGTGCATGTGCTCCAAGCCACAGTAGATGATTCATGACTCGGGTAATTTCGTCGAACATTACCCGAATATACTGAGCTCTCAGTGGCACTTCGAGAGCAAGCAGTTTTTCGATGGCCATGACGTAGGCATGTTCGTTGCACATCATCGACACATAGTCGAGGCGATCCATATAAGGCAGAGATTGCAGATACGTTTTATGCTCAGCCAGTTTCTCAGTGCCGCGATGAAGCAAGCCGATATGCGGATCAGCGCGCTCAATAACTTCACCGTCCAGTTCCAGGACCAAGCGTAGCACGCCGTGCGCGGATGGGTGCTGCGGCCCAAAGTTCATGGTGTAATTTCTTATTTCAGCCATGATA
>JAYUVI010000155.1:0-2846 GCA_043754135.1 Bdellovibrionales bacterium
CTGCAGCTGTAAGCTGAGCAAGCCAAACCCTTTAAACGTTTTTCTTTTAAATGCGTGTCAATTTTCGAAAAATGGATTTGCTCGGCCAGGTAATCCCAAAGTGGTTTTGTATCGAGTAACGAACGCACGCGCTGCATATTAAACAAACTGCCGAACGTTAAATCACGCGCCCACTTCATGCCATTCATGCTCAGCGAAGCAAAGTCAGTGAGGTAAACATCCTCAGGGCAAATGTTGCTCCACAAATCCACCAAACGATCGATGGTGACCGGCAAATTATCAAGCCCCGCCACACACGCGGCCGCGTTAATCGAACCCGCGCTTACGCCTGACCAATATTGAAATGGGTTCTGTTCGTTCACTAAACCTTGCGATTTGAGAACTTCAGTTAAACCTTTTAAGACTCCCGCTTGGTAGCTACCGCGGGCACCGCCACCGGTGAGACTGATGCCGTAATTCATAAGTGCCATAAGTTCAAGTGTACCACTGAAAATGAGCGTGCAAAGTCTTACAAAGACCAGGTCCTGTAACCGAAGCTCGTTCGTTCAATCGTAATTGACCCGACGACGCATTTTTTTGGTTTCAGATTGACGCTTCTTAGTTTGGCGCCGGTTTTCTTTCGCCGCTCGACTTGGCTTGGTTTTCACTCGCTTCTTAGGCCGATGAAAAGCCGCTGCCAAAATGCTTTCTAACTTCTCGAGACAGGTTTTTTTATTGTCGTACTGATTACGACTTTCTTGCGAGCGCACAAGCAAATCTCCATCATTCGTCAAACGCGACGAAAGTCGAGACAGCAGGCGTGCTTTTTGTTCAGGCGAAAAAGACTCTGTCGACCAAACACACCAACGCAATAATACGGCCGACGCGGTCTTATTGACGTTCTGCCCACCAGGCCCACTGCTGGCCACAGCGACAAACTGCAGTTCATTTTCCAAAATCATTTCGACATACATACTATGTCGCCTGCTTTTTTGCTTCCGGTGGTAAATTGAATTCGATCAGGGCAAGCGCAATCATAGAAAAACCGACGACGAGCACAACCGCCCAATACAATTGCAAAGTGCTCGCTTTTAATATTTTTGGGTAAAAATTAATCATAAACAAATAAAACTGCGTAAAGGCGATAATACAGTTGGTGCAAATCGCCAACATGGTCGTGGTGTCTTGCAGTTTAACTAAAGTATCGAGTCGCATGTCAGGTGTCGACAACCAATAGCCCCGGTTCGGGAAGTACAACCAGTTAAAAATATTAGTACGTCGAGAGAGCCTATACATCACGTACAAAATAAAATTCACTCCAACCGTAATGATCAAAACTTTCTCAACATATTTATGGCCCGATAAGAAGAAGCGAGACTCTTCAGCCATTTTGAATTGCAGAATAATATCGCGACGAAGGAAAAAATAAATCCAAGACTGCGGCACTAAATTTAAGAAGAAGGTCACCGACCATAGTTGTCGCATATACTCACCGCCCCCCACGGCGTCGCTCAATCACGCTCGGCTATCTAAACCAATCGCGGCGTTTGCCGCTTGGCTCTTCCACCGCTGACCGTGATTAAGCCTGTTGCTTCTTTGCCTGTTTCGAGAAATACCAATACGCTGGCAAACCGGTTGCAATAATACCTAGACCAGCAAGCGACTCCATTGGTTTTTCGATCAACGAGTTAATGGTAAAGCCGATAGTAAACAAAATATAAAATAGGGGCAGCCAAGGGTAAAAAGGCACTTTATAAGGTCGAGGCACATCGGGCTTGGTTTTACGTAAACGAAAGACTCCAACTGCTGTTAATCCGTAAAAAATAAAACCGGCGAAAACAACATAAGTAAACAGTTGATCGTAGCGGCCACTCCAGATCAGCAAAATACTCCAGGCCATTTGAAAAATCAGCGCACGATTAGGTGAATGAGTGACCGGGTCAATCGCCGACAAACTTTTCGGCAGAAGATTATCTTTACCCATGGCATAAATTACGCGCGCGCCTGAAATCACCATAGTATTCAAACAACCAAAAGCTGAAACCAAAAGCAAAATACCAATTAGTGTACCGCCTAAAGGTCCTGCCACCATTCGAGCTGCATCAGCCGCTACCAGTGACGAGTTCGCGACCTGCTCCACCGACATGACTTTGAAATAAGCGATGCTCACAAACATGTACAAGCCAATCACCGTAAGTAAACCGTAGAGGGAAGCTTTCGGAATATTTTTCTCAGGCTCTTGAATTTCACCGGCAACAAAAGTGAGCGAGTACCAACCATCAAAGGCCCAAAATGCACCCAACATCGCCACACCAAAAAGCGAGAATGTGGTATCGCCCATATTCACATCGAGTGGCGTGACGAAACCACTCGAACTGACGCCAAAAATAATTAAAATAAAAATCACCAGGGCCGCGATTTTACCAGACGTTAAAATATCTAAAAGTTGTGCGCCCCGTTTAATGCCAAGAAAATTATAAAGTGTCAGGGCAATCGTAACCGCCGTTGCGACAAGACTCACCTGCGTATCGGTGAGCGCGGTGAAGCTCCCCGTAAATTTACCAAAGGCCACCGCCACAGCGGCAATCGAACCTGTTTGAATAACGAAAACTAAAGTCCAACCAAACAAAAATGAAACGAGTGGGTGAAAGGCTTCGCGCAAGAAAACGTATTGACCGCCAGCGCGGGGGTACATGGTGCCGAGCTCAGCGAAAATCAAAGCGCCGGCTAGTGATACTGCTCCAGCCACTAACCAAACTAATAAAGCCGCAAACGGCGAAGGCAAAGATTTTGAAATATCAGTGGCAACTAAGAAAATACCTGAGCCAATTACCGAGCCGAGACTTAAAAAATAACTCGACGGAAAG
>JAYUVI010000156.1:0-2777 GCA_043754135.1 Bdellovibrionales bacterium
GCGATCACGACTTTTTCTTTCGCTCTTGATTGGTTGCCGGTGGCACTGTGGGATGGTCCTTCATATTACATTATGCCGGTTGTGGTTTTGGGCTTGCGACCCGCGGCGATTATTGCCCGGCTGACTCGCGCCAGTGTTCTCGATGTGATTCGCTCTGACTATATTCGCACGGCTCGCGCGAAAGGTTTGTCGAACGGTGTGATTCTCTACAAACACGTCCTGAAAAATTCGTTGATCCCCGTGTTGTCATTTGCGGGGCCGTTGGCTGCGGGAATTTTGTCGGGCGCTTTTGTTATTGAGCATATTTTTAATATTCCAGGCATGGGCAAACATTTTATTCAAAGTGTGACCAATCGCGATTACCCATTGGTCTTGGGTGTGACATTGATTTTTTCTTTTATGCTCGTGGTTTCGAATTTGGTGGTCGACATTCTCTACACTTATTTTGACCCGCGGATAAAGCTGTCATGAGCCAAGCGAACGCTATAAAATTCCCACGCGTGATTGAGCCAGCGGTTAAACCGCCATCTAATAGTCTTTGGGCTGAGGCGATGAAGCGACTGAAAAAAAGTCGGGCGGCTGTCATTTCGGGTTATTTTATAATCATGCTCTGTTTCGTAGCCGTTTTTGCTGAGTTCATTTCGCCTTATTCTTTTGAAACTCAAAACATCGATAATATTCTAGAAAGTCCTTCTGCCAAGCATTGGCTCGGAACCGACGATTTAGGACGCGACTTACTTTCACGACTTATTTACGGGGCTCAGATGTCTATGGCCGTTGGCATTTTCACCGCGATTTTTTCTCTCGCTATGGGAGTGGTTTACGGTGCGGCGGCGGGTTGGTGGGGCGGTCGTATGGATTCGATTATGATGAGATTTGTCGATATTCTCGACTCGATCCCCACAATTGTACTTTTGATTCTGATTAAAATTCTATTCGACTCGATTCAAATTTTCTCTGACCCCAAATTGCGCGCGTTGATCGGGGTGCTACTCGCGCTCAGTGTTTTTGGTTGGATCACTCTCGCTCGCGTCGTGCGCGGCCAAGTTTTGCAAGTGAAGCAGTCGTTGTATGTCGAGGCGGCACAAGCGTTAGGCGCGTCAAGTGTTTGGATAATGGTCAAACATATTCTGCCCAATATTCTGGGGCCGATCATTGTGGTTCTGACGTTTCAAATCCCATCGAACATTATGTTTGAAAGTTTTTTAAGTTTTATAGGTCTAGGTTTGCAGCCGCCTTTTTCAAGTTGGGGAGTGCTCGCCAACGCCGGATGGAAGACAATTAAATCTTACCCGCACTTGATCGTGGCGCCGGGTTTGGCGCTGTTCTTAACAATGCTCGCGTTTAATCTCTTCGGCGATGGATTGCGCGATGCTTTTGACCCAAAAATGCGCAACCGAATGTAGGACTGACAGATACGACAGTTCTTGCAGCTCCAATCGGTGTGAAGGCTTTGTTCTCGACCGATATTTACATTGCCTTTAGTCGATTTAATGCAATTATTATCAATTAAATGATTCTACCGGTAAGCGCGCGGCCGCGAGCGGAAGATTTGTCTGCTTCGACCGCGCGGTGAAGTGTGATGGATTGGCCAGCGGCTTTGCCTTCGCCGTAAATGTCGGGGTCGATGTATCGGCGACCTTGTGAGGTGCGCACAAGTCGCGGGTAAATATTGCCGACGTAATTTTCTAAAATTTTATCTTGGTGAAAAAGCGCCAGCGCTTTCTGCACGATTGCGACTTCCGCAGCGGCAGTAGCTGTGGTTGTTCCACTTGCCCCGTGCGCGCTCTGGGCGCTAGAGGTTGCCGAGTTGGCGTAGATGCCTGCGTGGGGACGTGATTTTGTCGGCCGTTTGGCTTCGTGAATTTCATTCAGTTTGTCGGTAAAACCCTTCAGCACTCCCAAACGAAAAGATTTGCGTTCGAAACGACCGAGAGTTTTTTTCGCAGTTGAAAAGTTCGTGTAGAACAACGTTAAAGATTTAATTTTCTGCTCGAGCAAATACTCCACCTGTTGCAGCAAAAAACTGTAAACGTATTCAGCCATTAAAACGTTTTCCCGTGTGCCAATCATTTCGAACGCGCGATAAGTTTCGCCTGAGGGCGCATCGAACATGCGAAAATAAATCACGCGCACAAAAAAATGCTCGACAAGCAAACCGATAATCTGCTGTTCGTGCGCTTCGAAACGTTTTTTCTTTGGCGCCACTACGGAGTGGACATATTGAGATGATGACGCTTGAGCCCCTGCGCTAGCGGGTTTTTGTGGCACAAAGTGTGGGCTTACTCTCGCTTGTGGGCCGTTTTCGGCTATCTCGATATTATGTTTAGCGTACAGCTCTCGTACTTTGTTCATCGCTGCCACAGCTTCGTGTTCATTACTTGAAGCGGCTAAAGCTAGAAGCTTCCGCACACGCTCAAGTAGGCGTTCGCTGGCGTCATCGCGCTTTTCACTGCGCCAGTCGAGATCTTGCGCTTGCAAATGAGTGGTGGCACTCGCGAACCCGCTCGGTACACCTAGACGCTCACAAGCATATTTAAACAAATCGCCGTGCATGCGGGTGGCACTCGCCTGTGCTCCGCCGCGCCCGGTATTTTTCTCAAACGCGCGTAGCCGCGCCAATTCTTTTACGGTACGTAAGCCTTCGTCGACAAACTGATGTGCGATCTCGTGACGAAGCACGCCGAGCACATGGTACCACTGGTATTTTTTGATTAAACGCAAAGACAATGAGATCGTGCGCGTCGATGACTCCCACTTACCCCAGTACTTTTCAG
>JAYUVI010000157.1:0-2134 GCA_043754135.1 Bdellovibrionales bacterium
CCAAAGGCACCGCCACAGGTACATATTAATGCAGAAGACAAATCGCATCCAAGGATCAGTAAGACGGCATTCATAAACAGCAACGGCGGTGTGCACCCCGGTAATTTAGCTGAGCCACTCCGTCATGAGTGGTTTATTTTAAAAGGCGAAAATAAGTTTGGTCCGTTTGCTTACCCTGATGTCATCAAAATGTTACAGCAAGGCGCGGTTTATGAATACGACTTCGCTTGGCACGAAGGCATGCAATCATGGGAGCGCATCGCTGAGCTGCACGATTTTTCTAAAGACGTACTCACTAAACTCAAAGAATCGAATATGCCAGAAGTACGCGAAGTTTTCTTTCGTCGTCGTCACCGCCGCGTTAAGTACGGTGGCACAATTCTCATTCATGACAATAAAAAAGTGTGGAAGGGTACGGGAGTCGAAATTAGCGAAGGTGGTGCTGGCGTGATTATGGAGAACGCTATGGTTGTACCAGGCCAAGAATTGTATTTGCACTTCAAGCCAGGTGACGGCGTGCCGCCATTTAACGCTCGATGCGAAGTGGTGAGCAAACAGTATGTTGGTCACCTGAAGGGCCCAGAAGCACCGATAAAATATGGTCTTAAATTTAAAAATATCAACGCCGATGCTCAGAAGATGCTCAGAGATTTTGCTCAGAAAGCAGGTTAATTGAGAATGACCCGAAAGCGCATGATGACTTTACAGAATATGATCTCTTTGACGATGGCGACTGTCATGGTCTTGAGTGTATCTGCGCTTTCAGAGGCTGTCGGCAATAACTCGAAAAAGAAGACAAAGGCGGCTGGTGGCGATCTCAACGAACTCAAAATGAAAGCGGGCGATGAAAAAGGTAATGACCTAAAAGCCTTGCAAGCTGAAGTCCTGATTGCTTCGCAAGAAGACCGGGCTATTGAACAAATTAAAAAACTTCTCAAAAAATACAAAGGTACGCAACTTGAGCCTGACTTGCAGTTGCGCTTAGCCGAGCTTTATATGCGCCGCTCGAAAACCGATCGCTTTCTCGAAGTGAACCGCTCATCTGAAGAAATCGTAAGTGTCGCACCTAAGCTAGTGAAGGCCGCAGGCTCAAAAGAACAGATTCGCAAAGCCATTCAAATTTACGACTTAATTGAATTGAAATTTTCGCACTTTGACCGCTTCGATATGGTGTTACTCAACAATGCTTTCGCCAACCAGCAAATAGGTAATGACGACAAAGCGGAAAAGAAATTTTTACGATTAGTGACTGAATTCACGACCTCAGAATTTCTACCCGATGCGCATTTAGCTCTCGGTGAGATGAAATTCAGACAACGTAACTTTAAAATGGCGCTTGAACATTTTGAAGCTATTAGAAAGTTCCCCGACTCAACGGTTTACCCTTACGGTATTTATAAGGCGGCGTGGACGCAATATAATCTGCGGGATGTCGACTCAGGTATTAAAAATTTAGAAGACGTTATTCGGTATGGTCGCTTTGTAAAAGATCAGGGCATTGATTCACGTTTAGATTTGCGTAAGGAAGCTATGTTTGACCTCGCACTTTTCTTCGAAGACAATCGCCCGTCAAAAGACGCGTTTTCTTATTTCACGGAGCAAGCGCGCGAGCTCGATGTTTCTCCGGTGATCCTGCGTCTGTCTGAACTTTATAAGCGCCATAGCCGCTACGCCGATACACGCATCATATTGTCAGACTTGATCCGCCGCATACCCACTTCCGCGCATGTGCCAGAAGCTTATGTTGAGCTGATGGAAGCCTCTGACAGAATGAAAAAGCAACTTGATGTGATTACTCTGCTTGAGAACTTCAAAGAAGTTTGCGTGCCGAATAGCAAGTGGGCGAAGTCGCAAATTGCGACTGAAGATTCAATGGCCGCGTCAACAGCTGCTAGAGCCGTGAAACCTGGAGCCGCAGACTCGACAGCCAGCTCCGCGCCAGTGGTGGTTGCACTTAAGCCATATCAGATTTGCCGCGAAACTTTTAATCGGATGGCTTTGACGTACGCCAACAAGTGGCTCAAGTCTTGGCAGGCCGACAATTCACAAAAAGTTCTAGTGAGCTCAGCTGAAAGCGCTTTTGAAATTTATTTGCGAGATGACCCTAAAACCGAAGAATCAAGCCGCGCGCGTT
>JAYUVI010000158.1:0-2726 GCA_043754135.1 Bdellovibrionales bacterium
GGCAGTCTGGGAACGCCGCCCGCAAGCCCACCATGATTACATAATGACCGTGAGTTGCTGAGTTTTCACTGCCATCGTGGCAGTGAAAACCTGAAGGCCGATGAATAACGCATTTCTATTTCTATCGTGTAATCGCAAGCGGATTTTGCGGTGAATGAATACATTCGGCGAACGTTGAGAATCTCTTGGCAAAAGGGCTTATGCAGTCTTTTAGCTCGCCAGTTAAAGTCGCCAGTAACGCGCTTTCACAGCACTTACAGTCTCGTTTGAGAAATAGCTTTTCACATCGATAAGTACCGACTTAGGCGTGAGCAACGCGTTCAATTGCGAAGCACCGAAGGCTTCGCGAAATTCTTTGTGTGAAACCGCGAGCACAATCAGTTCATACTTTTTCTTTTGCACTTGCGCGAGGGTCGACAACGTCAAACCGTACTCGTGCGACACTTCGTCTTGCAAGGCGTTCGGGTCATAAATATCAGACTCGATACCAAACGCAGCCAACTCTTTAATAATGCCAGGTACTTTTGAATTGCGCGTATCAGGGCAATTTTCTTTAAACGTAATACCCAAAACTAGCGCGCGTGAACCCAAAATATTTTGGCCCGCGTGAATCATTTCTTTAATTGCTTTTTGCGCGACAAAAGCGCCCATGCCGTCATTTATACGGCGACCTGACAAAATCACTTGCGGTATGTGGCCTAATTGCTCAGCTTTGTGAGTTAAATAATAAGGGTCAACGCCAATGCAATGACCGCCCACTAGACCGGGGGTGAATTTTAAAAAATTCCACTTTGTGCCAGCGGCATCTAAGACATCTTTAGTTTGAATGCCCATTTTTTCAAAAATCATCGCGAGTTCGTTCATAAACGCGATATTCAAATCGCGCTGTGTGTTTTCAATAACCTTAGCCGCTTCAGCCACTCGCACAGAAGGCGCACGGTGTACTCCTGCTTCGACTACTGAACTGTAAACATCGGCGACGATATCTAAAATTTCAGGCGTTTGGCCTGACACGACCTTCTTAATTCGCTTAAAAGTGTGTTCTGTATCGCCGGGGTTCACACGCTCTGGGGAGTAGCCAATAAAAAAATCAACGCCACACTTTAATTTTGAAAATTTCTCTAAAATCGGCACGCAAATTTCTTCAGTGGCGCCGGGGTAAACCGTCGATTCATACACCACGATATCGCCGGTTTTTAAAATGCTACCGACAGTTTCAGAAGCGCGTTCAAGCGGAGTGAAATCAGGTTGGTTGGCGGTATCAACTGGGGTAGGCACTGCCACAATGTGAAAATCGGCATGCTTCAAATCACTCGCAATAGCTGTGTATTTGACTTTAGCACCACGTAATTCAGCTTCGGTGACCGAGCCGGTGAGATCGACGCCATCACGTAATTGTGAAACACGTTTTTCATTAATATCAAAACCAATGGCCTCGGCTTTTTCACCAAAAGCGCAGACGACTGGTAATCCGACGTAACCCAAACCGATCACTGAAATTTTGCGATTGTGCATGTTCGTTCACTCCGAAAAATATGTTTCAGAATTATGGTACGTCAGCGCGACCTTTAGGGCAAGTACGACGCCACAGTGTCAGCTAATCCTTCGCTCACTGTAAATTCGGGAGTAAAACTAAGCAAGTTTTGCGCTTTAGAAATATCGGCTTTCGAATGGCGAATATCGCCTTTGCGAAAGGGCGAGTACTGCGGCGGGCGCATTTTTTTACCCATTTTCGCCGCTATAAGTTCTGACAAAATATGGTGAAGTTCGTTGAGCGACGTGCCGCCGCCCAAAGCCACGTTATAAATCTGCGCACTGGCTGCGGGGTCGGTGCTGATAGCCGCCAAAATATTCGCCTTCACAACATTTTTGACATAACAAAAATCTCGCGAGGTTTCGCCATCGCCATGAATTTCGGTGGGTGCATCGTTGATCAAAGCGTCAATCCACTTGGGTATAACTGCTGCGTAAGGGCCATCAGGCTTTTGGCGCGGGCCGAAAACATTGAAGTAACGTAAGCCAATCGTCGGCAGTTGATAGACGTGAGAAAAATTAAGCCCGTAAATTTCGCAGGTGCGTTTTGAAACTGCGTAGGGCGAAAGCGGGCTGCCAATATGCTCTTCTGTTTGTGGAAAAATCTGCGTGTCGCCGTAAACTGAACTCGAAGACGCATACACCACTTTTTTTACTTTTGCTTTTTCAGCGGCGATCAGAACATTCAGTGTACCGGTGATATTGGCCTCATGAGTAGAAATGGGGTCGACAATCGAGCGTGGCACCGAACCCACTCCCGCTTGGTGGATCACGTAATCACAACCTTGCGTGGCTTTGATGAGATCTTCTTTGTTGCAAACGTCGGCTTTAATTAATTTATAACGAGAGCTGGCCTCGCTCCCAAAAACATTTTTCACGTGGTCGATGTTTTCTTGAGAGCTATTGCTCAAGTTATCGTAACCCACCACATTTTGACCGTGATGGAGCAAGAATTCAGTGATGTGCGAGCCGATAAAACCGGCTGAACCGGTGACCAACCAGCGTTGCGACTTTAGACTTATGTGCGCGCCTAGCTCTTTGAAATTCATAGCGACCTATTTTTGTGAGGTGATTTAACCCCATGATCATAGCTTCAGTGTCGCACAGACTGCAAGATAGCTGACCGAGAATCGAGCCAAAGAGCGTTAGAGCATAAATCGGGTCGCTGCTTCAGGCCTTCGGGGTAGATGACT
>JAYUVI010000159.1:0-2013 GCA_043754135.1 Bdellovibrionales bacterium
CACCAAATGTTTGTGGTGTCGGCACATCGCACTCCTGAATTTATGTTTGAGTTTGCTAAGGTCGCCGCGAAACGTGGCTTTGGAGTGATAGTCGCCGGCGCAGGCGGTGCTGCGCATTTACCTGGCATGGTCGCAAGTCTTACGCATTTGCCGGTAATTGGTGTGCCCATAGCGGTAGGCAAACTAAAAGGTATTGATGCGTTACTCTCAATTGCGCAAATGCCGAAGGGCGTGCCCGTCGCTAGCGTAGCTATCGAAAATGCTTTTAATGCCGGCTTGCTCGCAGCACGCATTCTCTCGCTCGGTAATGCCGAGCTCACGAATACGCTCATTCAATACCGCGCACGCACTCGCAAAAAAGTTTTAAAACAAAAAGTTTAGTCTAAAAAACGAGCAATGCTATCCACAAAGTTCGGCGGCTGCAATTAGGCATTTAGCCGATTTAGCGGCCGCAAGAATTCAAAGTTATACTCAGAGTAGCCGAGCAACGAGGTTGTAAGCCAGGCGCCGTATTAGCTGGCAAAGCTGTCATGTGAAAGTCCCAAACCAATGACCCTGACTTAGAACTTCGCGAACATGAAGAAGTGCTTAGCCCCTGCCCGGTAATACAATCACTATAAAAATCTTTAAAAGAACTGTTTAAAGAGTCGATATCTTGAGGGTAGACACCTTTCATTTTCGGCAGTGGCCCATTGATGTACGACAAAGTGTTGTTGAAGCCGGCGGAACTCCAAATCTTGCAGGGGTCGGATATACTTTGCGGTGGCACCGAAGAAAGCGTTTGTGAAAACACTTCTGGCTCGCAGACCACTCCTTCGCTATTGACCTGCGGCAGCTGACAATGACCCTCATTGCGTTTGCCACCGAGCGCTTGACAGAAATTGCAATAAGTTGAAGTTTCATCCCACACGCCGCCAAGAACTGTGCAATTGGCGATAATGTCGACGCTTTCACCAAAACATGAAACTATACGACCTTCGCTATTGGTTAAATAAAGCACGCGCGTGGTTTTTGAAAAATTTTTCGAGCCCACCACGTCACCCAATTTTTCGCCTGATACTACAACGTCTGCACGATAAGCCGTGCTCATAATGTTCACAATATTTTGCAGTTGAATACTGCGAATCAGAACCTTGTTGTTGTACTTTTGCCCGCTCTGCAGCTGTAGCGAAAGCATTAGCTCCCGCCCGGCAATAGATTGTTTGCCCGCCAATGCTGTCGTACAGAGCGACGGGTTGCCGAGCAGATCTGCAATCTCACTGATCATCGCTGTTTGCTCAGTTATTTTATCGGCAGTTGAAGCGCTTCGCAGAATCATTTGCGACGAACCTGACGCGATAAGAATCACAATGCCCAACACGCCTACGCTCACAAGAAGTTCGGTGAGACTAAACCCCGGGGTGTGCGCCAGTTTATTTTTTATACGGCACATACGCGACTTCCATTAAAAGTCACCCATCGGCCACCGGCCAGTTTGCAAATATCACAGCTTTTGGTTTCTTTACTCCAAATGCCGCCAATACGCCCACATGATTTTTGCGCATCGGGTTCGATAGAACAATTAATTACAGAGCCATCGTTATCGAGTGAGAAACTCCCCACCCGAGTGTGCGCCGAACTCACCCAGATGCCGTTCGAATTCAAATATTTATAATTCACCGCGAACTGCCACCGCTTCAGACCGGCCGGCGTTTGCGCATCAGAAAGTGCCGTGAGAGTCATGTCTTCAATACGCAAACCGGTCATATACGCAGAGTTTGGCGTGATTAAATTTTTAAACGAAAATTTCAACCCATCGATTTGTAGAGTCGTTAAACACAACCAGCGATTACCCCACAGCTGATCGACTTCGCGAATCAAACTGTCGCGCGCCTCATGATTACGACTCGCAATCGGCGCTATACGCATTTTTTGCGACATGTTGTACGCCGACGAAACCAGCAATCCAAAAAGCGCCAGAAACGTCGTGATTATCACAAGCGAAGAACCTTTATTCGTTGCACACAAATGACG
>JAYUVI010000160.1:0-3033 GCA_043754135.1 Bdellovibrionales bacterium
AGCAAATAAAACTGGAAGAGCTCTTGCAACATTTGAGTCGTTCCTAGCAAGAGTCAGTCCATAAGCCAAAGATTCTTCTAAAGATAGATGACAATTCGATTTTTCTGCTGCAACCACAGGCGCCCCAAATTTTGCTAAATTGGCGCGCACGTCATTGTCACTGATTTGTACGCATGATAAAGTGCTTTTTTTGTTTACTTCTAAAAGAGTGAGTAAGTGATCTTTGAATAAATAGGTTTCATTTTTTGAAAAAAGCGTCGCTCTTCCTAGGCGACGCGAGCTTAACAAGCCCTCCACTTTCATCGCCTCAAGTTCGCCATGTACTGTTGAATACGTGGCTTTAGATAATAGTGCTAATTGGTATCCTGAAGCCTCAACTCCTTCTTTCCAAAGAAGATTCAGAAGACCTTTTCTGGTATTAGAGGTGACGAGAAAATCTAACAAGCCCATAGTATTATTATCGTAAAAAACGATAATAATATCAATTAAAATTAATCGCAATGAAATCGAGTGGTTAGAGCTAATGGATAAATTTGTTGCGTCTGCAACCTAGGGCTGTCGAGCGCTTGACTCGTTTGTCCAACTGTAACTTTATGATACGATGATGCCACATATGAAATTATCGCTCCCGATCGATGCATTTTTGCCTGAAATTTTAGCCCGGTTAAAAGTTGTGCAAAACCTGGTGTTGGTGGCTCAGCCGGGCGCAGGAAAAACCACTCGCTTGCCGCCGGCACTGCTTTCGATTTGTAAAAATGAAGTTCTGGTGCTCGAACCTCGCCGTATTGCCGCGGTTTCGGCGGTCGACCGCATCGCCAGCGAAAATGGTTGGACGCTGGGGCGCGAAGTCGGCTACCGCGTACGATTTGACAATAAAACTAGTGCTGAAACGCGACTTACTTTTATGACTGAAGCGCTTCTGGCGCGCCGACTTTTAAATGACCCGCAACTCGAAAATGTGAGCGCGGTGGTCTTAGATGAATTTCACGAACGATCGATTCACGTGGACTTAGCGTTGGGACTTGTACGAGAGCTTCAACAGTTGGGCCGAGAAATTAAAATTATTGTGATGTCGGCGACTCTCGACGCTGTTCAAATTGCTGAATACCTGGGTGGCGCACCGATCGTTGAAGTGCCCGGCCTTTTGCACCCATTGACCATTGAGCACGCGCAGAAAACACCGCGCTTACATTTAGACCCTACCTTTTATGCGAAACTAGCGGAGTCGGTATTTGATGTTGCGAAGAGAACAACCGGCGACACGTTGGTATTTCTACCGGGCGTTGGCGAAATTGAACGACTGCAGAATCAGCTGCTACAGTCACCCGCTAAGATTGCTTTTGAAATTCAGATTTTGCATGGTTCACTCAGTTTGCCGGAGCAACGTCGCGTTTTAGAACGCGGGCAAAAAAAACGCGTGATTTTAACCACCAATGTGGCTGAAAGCTCACTGACTGTTGACGGCGTCACTGCGGTTGTTGATTCAGGCCTGGCTAAAGTGATGCGCCAAGATCTCAGCACCGGGTTTTCTCGCCTCGAATTGTCGCGTATTTCACTTTCAAGCGCCCAACAGCGGGCCGGTCGCGCCGCTCGCCAAGCCCCCGGCATTTGTTTTAAAATGTGGAGTCGACAAGACGACGCCGCCTTGAAAAAATATGACGTGCCTGAAGTTTTGCGCAGCGATTTATCAGAAAGTCTATTGTATCTCGCCGCGAACGGAGTCAAAAACCCCCACCACTTCTCGTGGTACGAAAAACCTAAACCGTCGGCAGTCGATAAAGCTTGGGCATCGCTGGTCAACTTGGGCGCCATCAACGTTAGCGGAGAAATCACGGCGCACGGTCGCGAGATGTCGCAACTCCCCTTGCCGCCGCAACTCAGTCATTTTTTAATTCTCTGTGCGCATCACGGGCACGCCGAAGTCGGATCGCGTATTGTGGCTTTACTGCAGGAGCGCGATATTTTAAAAGCCAATGCTGCTGAAAATCACATTGGCGATAATCATGAAAACGATGTGCTCTTACGGCTTGAGATTTTGGAGCAGGCCCCGCGCCATCAACATCAACGAGTACGCGACAGTCACGATGTACTTTTAAAATCTATTAATAAAATTAAAAAAACGCACCCCCTTTCGCTAGATGAGGTCGTGCTTTTAGCATTTTCTC
Source organism: Bdellovibrionales bacterium (assembly GCA_043754135.1). Taxonomy (GTDB): domain Bacteria; phylum Bdellovibrionota; class Bdellovibrionia; order Bdellovibrionales; family UBA1609; genus RBG-16-40-8. The sequence continues at coordinate 2,166 of JAYUVI010000160.1, forward strand.
ACCAACTGTGTCGCCGCCGGCAAAAATCAGACAAGGCCCGCATGGTGGGCGGCCGCGGTGTACGCTTAGGCAAAGAGTCGGTCGTGAAAAACAGCGAGTTTTTTGTCGCACTCAATGCCATCGAACTGCCAGGCACTCAAGATACAGTGGTCAGTTTAGCTTATGGTTTAGAAAAAAGCGTCGTTCTCAAAACTTTAGAAAATAAAATTATTGAAAGAGATGAAATATTTTTTGACGAAGAAAAAGGCCAGCTTTTCAACTCTCGAGCTTTACAGTTTATGGATTTGCCACTTGAAGAAGGTCGTCTCTCACCCGCCAGCTCAGCACAAAGCGAACAAAAGCTAGCCGAATTTTTGGCGCAGAATATAGACTACGTCAAAAAGCACAACGAAATCTTTGGCCACTTTTATGAGCGCCTTACAGCATACAATCAAAATATGCCAGCACCCATCGAGATCGGCCCTGAAGAGTGGCGCGAAGTTTTTGAAATGGCATCTCTCGGCGAAAAAAAGTTAGAAGCCATCGTCGCAAAAAATTTTACTGACTATATTATGAACGCAATCGGATCTGAAAAAATGGCGCAACTCAATCGCGCGGCGCCATCGAGTTTTCACGCACCCACCGGCTCAAAATTTAAAATTCACTACCCTGAAGGTCGTTCACCCTATGTTGAGGTGCGGCTGCAAGAGTTATTCGGCACCAAAGAAAATCCTAAACTCTTTGAAGGTGCAGTACCTTTACAATTTCATTTACTCGGGCCGAATTATCGCCCGCAACAAGTCACATCTGACATAATGAGTTTTTGGCAAAACACGTACCCCGAAGTGCGCAACGAATTGCGCGCCCGCTACCCGAAACACAGTTGGCC
>JAYUVI010000161.1:0-3786 GCA_043754135.1 Bdellovibrionales bacterium
GGCAGTATTCAAAATACGCCCATAGTTTTCTACAGTAAATTGCCACTCAATGCCGCCGTACACTCCCCGAGTTAAAAAACTTAAAACCAGTACGAGCAAAAGCGGCACAATGACAAAAAACGTAAACCAACTAAAAGCCGGGTAACCAAAAATGGAGTACTCTCGCACTTTCATATCTAATTAGCTTTCAGGGCGCGCAAAGCGGCAGGTGTCTTGATGATCAAAATATACTTTTAATGGTGACCCCACGCGCATATCGGCCGTCAGTTCGTGAGGCGCAATCAGCGCACGCAAACGAGGCTGGCCCGCCAAACCCAGACTCAGTTCTAAATGTAACCCTTTAAAGGCCACGTTTAAGATTTGAGTTTCTATGCAATTGTCATTTTGCGCGGGCTTTACACGCAATTTTTCTGGGCGAATAAACAAGTCGTGCTTCGAATTCAGTTCGGCCAGAACATTTTTACCGCCAATAAATTGAGCCACAAAATAAGTTTTTGGCGAATCATACAGCTCTTGCGGAGTCGAAACCTGTTCCACTCGACCGTGATTCATGACTGCAATGCGATCCGACAGGGCCAGAGCTTCTTCTTGATCATGGGTGACAAGAATGAATGTGATGCCGAGACGACGCTGTAACTCTCTGAGCTCGGTCTGCATGTGCTCCCGCATTTTTTGATCAAGTGCTGACAGAGGCTCATCGAGCAAAAGAATCTGCGGGCGATTGACCACCGCTCTTGCTACTGCCACACGTTGCGCCTGGCCGCCCGAGAGAGTTTCAGGCAGGCGATCGTATAAGGCTTGCAAATCAACCAAGCGTAAAATTTCATCAACGCGCGTTTTGATATCGCCCGCCGCGACACCCTTCACCTGCAAACCAAAAGCAACGTTTTCAGTCACCGTTAAGTGTGGGAAGAGCCCATAGCGTTGAAAAACCATATTAAAAGGGCGATCTTGCGGCTTAATGTGATCAAAACGCTGATCGCGCCAGTAGAGCTCTCCGCTCGTCGCGGTTTCGAGCCCCGAAATAATTCTGAGCAGCGTAGTTTTGCCACAGCCGCTCGGGCCTAGGAGAGAAAAAAATTCGCCTTGGCGAATCTCAAGGTTAACACCGTCTAGAGCTTTCGGCGTTGCCGTTTGACTTGAGAATTGTTTACTCATATTTACGATGCGAAGCATTTGGTTAAAACATAAGAGATGGGGCCTTTAATGTCGACAATAAATATTAAGCGATCTTCGGTGCTTTCATTGCTCCTCGCTTTATCGCTTGTCGGCTGTACGAAAACTAGTACTTCGACTGCGCAAAAAGCTGACGCCGAAGTGAACTTGTCGATTTGGGGCGATTACATTAGCCCAGAGCTCCTTAAAAAATTCGAAGATCAAACCGGCATTAAAGTGAATGTTTCAAACTATTCTTCAAATGAAGAATTGCTCGCCAAAGTGCAATCTGGGGCGGCAAATGTCGATGTCGCCGTACCATCAGATTACATGGTGACCATCATGGGTAAGCTGGGACTGCTTTCGCAGCTCGATAAATCAAAAATTCCCAACGCCCAGAAAGTGGCGGCCGATCTACTCGATAAAGAATTTGACCCGAAAAATACGTATTCACTCCCCTACGCTTGGTCGACAGCCGGTATCGCTGTTAATCGTGATCTTTTCAAAGACGAAATCAAAAGCTGGAAGGACGTTTTTAGTAATCCCAAGCTTGCTGGCAAAATTTCGTTTCTTGACGACGTGCGCGAGGTTACAGCGGCGGCTCTTAAAATGGAGGGCTACTCGGTGAACACGGTCAACCCAGCTGAGCTTAAAAAAGCCGAAGAACTGCTGTTAAAAATGAAACCGAAAATTAAAATGTTTCGCTCGAACACCGTCGATGCTCTGATCAGTAAGCAAGTCGCGGTTGCGCATGCTTATTCAACCGATGCTCTGCAGGCGGCCGCTAAGTCGCGCAATGAGATCGAGTACATTTTGCCTGAAGAAGGCGGCACCCGCGCTATCGACACACTCGTGGTGCTAAAAACGGCTCCGCACCGGGCCGCTGCGCACCAGCTGATCAACTTTATGTTGAGTGAAGAAGTGAATGTTCAGTTTGTAAAAACTATGTGGGGTGGCCCGGTTCTGACGTCGACACGCCCGCAACTGCCGGAGAACGTGCGCAATAATTCAGCGCTCTTCCCCTCAGCCGAGAAAATGTCTCGCTTTGAAAGCATCCATGATTTGGGTGATAGCACGAAACTTTATGATGACCTTTGGACACGCGTAAAAACTAATTAAGGGGGATTTATGAACCGACTTTTTCGCCATTTGTCAGGAGTATTTCTGACAGCAAATTTAGTGGCCGTATCGGCTTGGGCTGGACCACATCACGTAAAGGGCCTACCGCATATGGATCTCGAGATGACCGGTCCAGAGTACACCCAGCTTTTAAAAGCTCGTACTCCAGAAAAGCCACTGCTCGAGCGTTGGGTCGATAACGTGATTCGATTTTTCGATGGTGATGATAATGCGCAACCACAGCGTGACGCTGAGGACCCCATTCTTGAGAATTACTTAGCCATGGGCCAAAAGAACTTGCAATGGGTCGACCTGATCAACGCCCATCGCCCAGCTCAGCAGAAGATTTCGTTTTCGAGCGAGGCGACTCAGCAGGGCTTCCCGATCTCAGCACCGCGAGTGATGAATTTTAAAGTGGTGAAAAATACATGGGATATCTTGCATGCGTTATTGCCGAGCCCATTGAAAGCCGTGATTTTTGAGGGTGCGGCTCTCACCGAAACTTTACCAGTCAGTGAACGTGAGTTCACCGAGTGGCTTTTTCAAGTGGACCGCGCTTATCAACTCGCCGCCCGCTATACGATGATGAAGCCTTGGCGCCAGGAGATGGCTGAAGTTGCCAATTGGGATGTTCGTGGATATTTAATTTTGAAAGAAGAGGTCGATCTCAATACCAAGCTGCTGAATTGGGAGAACCTTTCTCTCGGTCAGCAAGAGAAATTCACTAAAGCTTTGACTTCAATTTGTCGTAATTCAGGAGTGGCCGCAGACTCTTGCCATGCCGAATTTCAGACTAAAAAGAATGCTTCGCAATTGGTGGATTTTAAAGATCAATACATGGCGGGCGCTGAAGTAAACTACAATAGCTTCTTTCAAATTCCACGCTCGCGAGTGGATGGCACCTGGGCCGTTCAAGACGATGGCACCGAGGTTTTAAGCTTTCCGTTTGCAGACCCGCACAATCAAGTCGTCACCGACTATTTAAAAATCAACATTGAAGCGGAATGGCGTTGGCTCAATTGGACGCTACGACTGGACTTCGTCGAGAGCGAGTCGCCCGACACCACCCATGTGGTTTTCGTGCCTGGGAGCACTCCACATGTAAATGATATTGCCGGCTCAGAAATCACTATGGATGCCAATGCGCCGTTGTCTGAATACGACGTGCAATGGACCATTCGCCATGAGTATGGGCATGTGGTGGGCTTTCCCGATTGCTATATCGAATTTTATGATGCCGAAGAAGATGCGATTGTTTCGTATCAACTCGATATCACAAACTTGATGTGCAGCCGTCGCGGACATCTGCAAGAAAAGCACTTCACTGAAATGGTGAATGCTTACAAAACCACTGATTGATTTTTTAATAAATCGGGGCCACGCTAAGATATGCGTCGGCCCCACACTTATCTTTACCTCCGTGCGCCGGGATAAACCGGCAGATTGGTGTTAATGTTCAATTTAACCTTTAAACGTTTAGCCAGCGATAAAGTGCCCGAGTCATGCGGGTAT
>JAYUVI010000162.1:0-5386 GCA_043754135.1 Bdellovibrionales bacterium
AAACTTTTTGCGTTTTGTATAAGGAGTCTCTATGAAAATTACCGGTCTTTTAAGTCTGCTTTTAATGCTCGGTTCAGCCGTTCAGGCCGCGTCTACTTCAGGGGCTAACCCGGTCGTGCCAGAGGATAAAGTGGGCTTCTATGCGCTCTCTGTGCCTTATAAAAGCGTAATGTCTGATGATACGAGCTGTAAAGCCATCGGTGGAGTATACGATTCAGACTCTATGACCTGTTCTGCGAACCAAAGCAACACACTCGAAATTAAAAACGAAGGCGAATACGCCGTTGTTGAGATCACCAACACTGGCAACCGCGGGGCTCACTTTAAAGGTATCGTCACTGATGTCGAAGACAGTCACTTGCTGGCTGTAGAAGAGTCGAGCCAATGTATGGTCAAAGTGATTTTCGTAGGTGACACAGTATCGGCTGAGCCTGGTGAAATTTGCGATTCCGGCTTGAATCTTGTCACTGCAAAAAAACTGCGCGGGAATTAGACCATTTCTCTTTCATTTTTAACTCTCATTTTATAGCCGAGAAACTCGACATTTTAACGTCAATTATATTGGCACATATTTTTGAAATAAGAAAAACCCCTATCGAAAAGATACGTTCACTCTAAAAATATTGTGATTCTTTTAACAAAGAAGAAGAATAAGAGCTCGGGCACTGAGTGGGGGTGAACCTGTGATTTCAAAGAATGAGTTCGAAATTTTCGGACAGTATATCTTCTTAAAAAAATTGGCAGCGGGGGGTATGGCTGAAGTTTACTTGGCGCGACCATCTAATCGCGATGGTAATGGCCGAGTACAAGTAGTGAAGCGCGTGCTACCGCATATTGCGACGCACTCCTCTTTTCTCACCATGTTTCAGCAAGAGATTCGAATTATCATGGGATTTAATTACCCGCACATCGTGCAACTACACGAATTTGGCTATGTGGGCGTACAACCGTTTATCGCCATGGAGTACATTGAGGGCAAAAACCTAAAAGAGATCATGTCGAAATTTGCGCGGAAAAAAGAGCAGATACCCTTACCCATGGTGTTGAGTCTTATGGCCCAGGCGGCCTCGGGCTTAAGCTATGCGCATGGTTTTGAAAACAAAGTTACGGGTGAGAAATTTCATGCCATTCACCGAGATATTTCTCCGCATAATTTGCTCACATCTTATGATGGCAATTTAAAGGTCATTGATTTTGGTATCGCTAAGGCGGCGTGCTGTGTTCAAGATATGACCCAGGTCGGAGTGGTCAAGGGCAAGGCCGCTTACTTGGCACCCGAACAATTGGTGAATAAGGGCGTTGACGAACGCACCGATATTTTTGCTTTAGGTGTGGTGTTTTGGGAAATGCTCACGGGCCGCCGGCTTTTTGCTCGCGAGGGCGACACTGAAATGGCGACTATGGAGAAAGTGCGAAACTGCGAACGCTACATAGTGCCGCCGTCAACTTACAGCGCCGATCTACCTAGAGAGGTGGATTCAATTGTTCTTCGAGCATTACAAAAACGGCCTGACGATCGCTTTGGTTGCGCGAAAGAGATGCAAAGACTTTTACGTGAGATCATGCTGCGACACTGCCCTAATTATTCTTATGCCGATGTCGGGCACACATTAAGTGCGATTTTTTCTGACGAGATCATTGTCGAGCGAGAAAATGTTCGGCGATTAAACGAGGCAGTCCAAAAGCATTTAGAAGATGTCAGCGAAGACAAAACTATGACAACACCAGGCTCGGCCGAAAACACCAAAACGGGTTTACGTAATTTATCTGTATCGGTAGAAAATTCTGACGCTCACATTATGGAGGTGCGATTGAAGCAAATTGAGTCGCTACTGAAGCAAAAGGCTTCTACGCGACACTATGTAATGCTGGCGTTTTATGTGGTGTCGCTACTCGGGATCAAATATTTCGAATTCGGTTTTAATTCTGACCCACCAGTGAAAGTTTCGTCGACGACCAGTGCCTCTACTGCATCAGGGACTAGCGGCGCACCCAGTGTGAGTATTAAATCCCCTTTAGTAGTAGCGGCCGCCAAATCAATTAGAAGTTCAGCTGCAACCCGAGTTAAGAGTAAACGTAAAAAATTTTAATAGTGAGAGTGGTTATGAAACGAAAAGTAAAACGCATTAAATCTGGACACCCAATGATCGTACCGCCCGAAGTGTGGCGTAATACTGTGGTCAATTTTGACCATTTAGTTCATAGAGAAAAACGGGCGATGTCGCGCGTGCCATGTTATGGGCCTGTGGCTTTTCACAATAAACATGGCAAAATTGTCGGAGCGGGCGGCTTACGCGACCTGAACGAAAAAAGCGGCGGGTTTGAAATCAGGGCCACAGGACTGAATCTGAATGAAATTCTTTACTTAGAATTTCTCGGTCATACAGAATTTTTATTGATGCAAGTGAAGGTCGTTTTAAAACGAATTCAGCTGATCCATGATAAAAAACTTGTCGTCGGCGTTGAGTTTGTTAACGCTACAACTGTTTTTCAAGAAAAGCTCGCCCATTTTTTAAAGGAGAGACGAGTGGGGCCAGGGCCCGGTTTTGACGATACTGAGATTATTTAGGAGGGGTGGTTAAGAGGCAAAGAGCTCAGGCGACGCATATCAGATCTAGACCAAAACGTGCGTAATAGCCTCGCGGAGTGATTTATGCACACTGCCTGTCAAAGATTTAGTCAGTGTCGCACCTAGAATTTGGAAATTTTCCAGGGGGATTGTAAGCTGGGTCAGCGATAGATTATATTCTGCTCTATGAATAAAAAATGTTTGTTGTTCGTAGTGGTGGTGTCGTTCTCACAAAACTCCTTGGTGTGGGCGCAGCCGTGTTCTGAAATTAAATCGATAAAAAATCGCGAAGGTTTTCAGCACGTGAGTATAAGTCAAATTATGGGTGAGGCTCTTCGCACTCACCCGCAAATTGAAAGATCTGAAGTGGCTGTTGAAAATGCGTTTCAAGATATTCTTATCGCGAGGGCCGCGCGTTTCCCGCAAATTAGCGCCAACTATGAGTGGGCACACACCAATGACCCGATCAATACCCCCACTCGCGGCGATATTGAACCGCAGAGTTATGGTGTGTCGGCCAGTTTGTTAGTTATGGATTTTGGGGCGGTTCGACACCAAGTTGAAGCAGCAAAAGCGCGCCATGAAAGATCTGAGCACGCACTTGTATCGCAAGAGTACGCGATTGCCCTATCGGCAGCTGACAGTTATCTCGATATTTTGCAGCAACGATTAGCACTCGATTATGCACTCGCGGCTTACCAGGATTTGCGAAATCTCAAAAAAGTTCTTATGAAAAGCGGCAAAGGGACTGAGGCAGATATCAATAAAGTTTGGCAAGTGAAAGAGAGTCTCTGCAGCACGACACGGACGTATTTTAATGAGCACCAAAAGGCGACTAATTTTTTTATAAGTGTGGTGGATTTAAACCCAGAAGATCTTTATCTTGATGAGCCGGCCCCGTTGACTGTTGATTTAGATCTTGAAGGATCGCTGAAGTCGGCGATCAATCATCACCCCGCATTTGCGATGGCTGATGCTCAAATTCGTGATGCGCAAGAACTCGTTACAGCCGCACGAAGTGAGCGATACCCTAAGTTAAGTTTAGCGATGTCATCGCATAATTATGATCACAACAGTCATGAGTTCGGCGATCGCTCTCGAGAGGGCGGCTCGATAAGCTTACGAGCGTCAGTGCCGCTTTTCACTGGCGGTCGTATTAGTGCTAACGTCAATAAGGCCGTAGGTAACGAAAGCATAGCCCAGGTTGATCGCATAATTTATATGCGCACAGTTCGTCGGCAGGTCACTGATTTAATTGATGCTATCGTGAAACAAGAAAACAACGTGCGCGGGCAGCAGATCGTGGTCGATACAAGCCGTATGGTCTTCGAGAATCACCTACGCGTGTTTAATGAAAATTTAGCAGCCGGTGTGGTGGACTCACAAAATGTGATCAACCTCGTTGAGGAGAGAGTGAAATACTACAAGGCGCAAGTGGACTTGAATGCGCTCACCTATGCGCTCGTCATGGATCGTTACAACCTGGTTGGTCAGCAAGGTAAGCTGATGGATTTTGTTGATGACTCAGCCCCTTAAGCCAGCGCCCAGATTTTGATGTTGCAGCGGCAGAGTTTACAGAAACAAAAGTTACGCTAAATATTTTCCGATTGCGTGCAACTGTCTAAAATTGCGATGCCTCGGGTAAAAATTATCGCGTGATATATTTCAATTACATGTCAGTAAAATAACAGCTGAAATTAAGTCTGAGATTCTGTAACACGTGCTCATTAAATTCTCAAAGGAGCACACAGATGAAATTCGTGTTTTTAATTTTAGCGTTTGTTAGCACCAGCTACAGTTACGCCGATGTAGCGAACGTCCCGGAAAATTTTCACCGGCACCAAGTGAAGAGCGCAGAGCTCAGAAAAAAATATGAGCGTCGCGCGCAAATTAAAGAAGATCGCGAGAAGTTAACAAGCTTCAATGGCATTTTAAAAGGCGACAAAAAATTTAAAGTAGAAGAGATCGGCAAGCCCGGCGCGCAATCATTATCTGCTTTATCGAAGGCCAAGCCGAGAAATGCCCAATCTAAAATGACACCGCTCGCGCGACTCGAGGCGGTTTCATCGCTCGCATCTTATGGGTCGGGTTGGTACTATCAAAGCCAATCCGTAGATTTCGACAACTATGATTACGTCAACTACTTGGACACCTTTGTTTACACCTATTACGCGAACGACCCTTATGCTGACGGCATGCAGGTCGATTTCGATTTTATTGATATGGAATCAACTTATGATTCTGTGCAGATCTGGGATGAATTCGGTCTTTGCGCGAGTTACTCGGGTTCACATAGCTCTTTCGCATCCGTCACGTGCTCAGGTAACTACGTTAAAATTTTCGTTCACACTGACGGCACCAATTACGGGTTCAAGTATGATTCTTTCTACGGAGACTACGTACCTGATTACGACGGCTTTCACATTTACGGTGTTTGGTATTACGTAGCACCGCCGAATGTACCGCCTGTGGCTGTTGCAGAAGCGAGCAGTTACACACCTAAGACAACTGATGTCGTTTACTTCTATGGCAACGACTCATTTGATCCCGACACGACTGACAGTCTTTATTATGATTGGAACTTCGGCGACGGTTATACATCGACATACGCTCAACCTAGTCACACCTACACTGAGATCGGTACATACTACGTCAGTTTGCGTGTAACAGATTCTGATGGGGCAACCGATACCGATTCTTTCACTGTACACGTCTCTGAAAACCCGCCGTCTGCGGCTTTCAATATGAACTCGCTCACTTTGCATAATATTAACCCCGCGGTTATTTACCCTCTCGCGACAAATGCGGACTCGATTT
>JAYUVI010000163.1:0-2345 GCA_043754135.1 Bdellovibrionales bacterium
GCCACGCCTCTTGATGGCTTCGGTAAGTGACTCGCGCATCGATTTGTCATCTTCAATGACAAGTATATTGATGTCAGATTTTTTCATTGCTTCTATCTATCGGAATTTTAGCGAAATCGATGCAGTCCAGGGCAGGTCTGGTCGTGTTTAAGGATTATGTTTCTTCCAGGCCTCTTGAAGACGCTTAGTCAGCGTTTCAATATTGAAAGGTTTCACGACATAAGCACTGACCCCTGCCATAGCCGCCTGAATCACCGCCTGCTTTTCACTTTCAGTGGTGATCAAGATAAACGGTAATGTTTTAAATTTATCGGTCTCACGCACTTGCTTAAGAAAATCAAGACCACTGGGGCCCGGCATGTTCAAGTCTGAAAGAACGAGGGTAAAAGGCGTCGTGCCTTTTGAAAATTGCACCAGCTTGCCAAACGCTTCATTCGCATCGCTTGCGTTTTCCATTTTCATAAAACCAAGGCGACGCAAATTTTCGCAAATAATTTGGCGAATATTAATTGAATCGTCGACAACTAAAATGTGTGTTTCTTTCGGGAACATGTCTCTCTCACCTAAAAAAAATTTTATGCTGCCTTTACTGCCGGTGCAACTGCTTCAAGGTCTGGTACTTCTATAATTAACTGGGTCCCTTGATTGAGCTCACTCTCGACCCAAGCCTGGCCACCCAAACGTTCGGCTTCAATCTTAATGGCGTTCATTCCTATGCCTCGTCCAGAGAACTCGCCAATCGCCTCTTTCGTACTCACGCCAGAATCAAATACCGCCTGTTTAATATCATGATCGCTGAGACCTGCGACCTTGTCAGCGCCCAAGCTAGCCGTAAGTTTGGCCTTCAATCTCTCGACCGAGATACCGCCACCGTCATCGACGATTTTTATGCGCACCCAATGGTCGCCTTTTTTATCAAAGCGCTCAACCATAGTCGTGATCAGACCCAAAGCGGCCTTGCCACACATCTCACGCTCTTCAGATGCCTCAACACCGTGATCTACAGCATTTCTATAGGCATGCACGAGTGAGGCGAAAAGTTCAATGTAACGGGAGAGGTGAAGTTTGGTCTCCATACCTTTAAGTTCGAGAGGGGCAACCTTCTTTGAAAGCTTTTCCGCCACCATCGAGACCACATCTTGGTAATGGCGAAACGCACCGGCGATTGATTCACGCAAAAGCGCATTTGAAATTTCTTTGTATACAGCAGTTGATACGCCCAGCTTTTCTAAACGACTTAAAATACCTTCAATATCTTTTTGCGAAACTTCGATTTTATTTTCCCCTGACATACCGACAGCTGAAAATAAATTTTGATTTGATTCTAGAAATTGCACATATGTGCCTTGTAAGTCATCAAGCGCCTTCAGCAACCGTGTGCGCACATCTTGAATGTCGACTTGCTGTTTTTTCTTCAATGGCTCAATAACTTCTTGTGCAATACGCGATGACGCCCAAATATCGGCAGCGAAATAAGTGCCAGCTTCGCCTTCAAGGGTGTGTAATGCACGAAAGATCTCTTCGTGATCAACGGTATCACTATGGCTCAAAATATTCTGCTTAACTGTTTGAATCGTGTTCTTGGCGCTTTCGAGAAATTGCGTAAATTGTTTTTTGCCGGTCACCAGCTTAGTCACCATACGCACATATTTTTTTTCTTTTTCAAGAGCTAAATTAGCTAAATATTCAGAAGTTTGATCGGTCGCCACTACAACCACGTTTGAAATTTTACTTTCTTCATTACGAAGTGCAAAATAGTCGAGCATGATATGGCGATCTTGTGAATGCTTAAATTTATTAGGACCCAACTCTTTGATCGTTTCAAAAGGCAAATGTTCGCCGTATACGGCTGTCAACCACATATTGAATGTCTCGGCCTCACCTGGTAACACCTTCAAAACTTCGCCTACATTTTTTTGCGAGGGCACACACTCCAAAATGTCTTCGCAAGCTTTCGTGTAAAAATTTGAGCATAGTCCTTTTTGGTCAAAGACAAAAAACCCCTGGCCCAAGCTGTTCATAATTGCGTTCAACATTAAATTGGCGCGCTTCACTTCTTGGGTCCGAACTTCAACCATTTGCTCTAAGTTTTTTGAATAATCTTCGAGTTTCTTTTGCGCTTCTTGCAACTGCAAAATGTAAACTTCTTTTTCTTCGAGTTGCTTATGGTATTTCGCATGCAAAACTTCTTCAAGTGTCACATCACGTAACATCACTACCCAGCGTGGCTCACCACTCGCTTCAGTAAAAGGCTGGATAGCAATCTGTACTTTGCCTTCTTTACCGGCTTTTAATTTAAATTTAAGTTCAACGTACGGCGCCGGCATATCTTTGCCAAGTGTACC
>JAYUVI010000164.1:0-2185 GCA_043754135.1 Bdellovibrionales bacterium
AGGTGTTCGTGAATACACTGCCGATGACGATGATGCCGACGGCACGGTCTATAAAGATGCTTTGAGGGGTGCGATCAGCTTAGAGCCAAGCTGGCTCGACAATGGGCAAACGATATTTCAGCTGAGTGATCGTTTGATCATGAGGCACGAGCGTGATTTGGTGCAGCCACAAGATAACCCGTACGTGACGTTGTATGTGAACCATAAATTTCTCGAGAACGAACTTGAGCTTGAGTTAATCACCATGTACGGCGTTTTTTACAAGGACGTTTTAGTGCGCCCGAAGGTCGTTTACAATTGGACCCAAAATTTTAAATCGGCGCTCGGCTACGACATGTTCGATGGCCCTGAAGAGAGTCAATTCGGCTTCTATCGTAATAATGATCGCGTCTACATGAACGGGAAGTATTTCTTTTAAGCTTCGCAGCGGGGCGCCTTGGCACTCGCGCCTCGCCGCTGGTGCTAAAATCTGCTTTTATTCCAACGTCACGGTTTTCTTAATGGCATCAACCTTCAAATGAAGGTTCGCAGCGGCATGTGCACCTTCGCTCGTCACAAAAATGACGGGGATTTTTTTCGCGTCTAAACCGTGGTTAAGCAAACTGTAAAATGATCGCGTATTATAAAAATCAATGCTTAAGAAAGGGTGGGCAATATCGCTCACGATTTCATAGCAGGCAGTAGCGGGTTTAGGCGAACCTTCGAGAGATGAACGCTGGTCAGCTAGTTCAATAACGAAGTGGTTCGTCATACCGTCAGCGCTGGCGACAGATTTTAAACGAATCAAATCGCGATCGAAGTTCAAGCTGTCGAGAACTGGAGCTGCGGGAGTCAATTGGTCGCAAGACTGTAAATAGAACGAAGACTCAGCGTGAGCCAATGAGATGGAACCAGCAAAAGCCAATACTAAAGACAGTAAAGTTACAGTTTTCATTTCGGGGGTCTCCTTAGCAGATTTATGATCAAAACTCGGCGACACCCACCTCTTAACTTTAAGCCGCACGCCGCACAAGTCTTTTAAGTGTGTAATTATTTTCAGAAATATTTATGTTGTTTTTGATCGAAGGGGCGATGGTTGATCCAGCGCCCTCCGTGGATCAATTGTTAGAAGCCAATATACGTTACTGTGTGAACAACGTTTTTTACTTTTTCTTTCGAAAGCTGAATAGTCAAAGCGGTTTCAAAATCGAATTCCACTTGCACATAAAAATTCTTTAATTTGCTGGCGGGGGTCGGCGTAAGAAAAAAATTGGCGAATTTCATCGAGAGAACTTTGCCTCTCAAATCTTTTAATTGGCCGACATAATACAAGCCTTCTTCAAGAGCTCGGCCACTGGGAGACACATTTTGCGGTGTAATTTCAAAGTACTTATCTTCTTTTACCGTGTGCGACGGGTCAGTCAGCTGAAGCCAATAGCCCATCATCCAAGGGTATTCATCAGTACGGATAAAAACTTCGGCATCGTGCAGGGTATTTAAAATTTCGTCAGGTATATTGCGATGTATCCATGCAAAAGCCTGCTTGTCGCCGTCGATATGAGTTCTCTCCCTCATTTTTTTACGAAAACCGCCGGAGTTGTCATAGAGATACATGATCGCGGGGGTGGTTTTATTATACTCACCGTCATCGCCTATATTTTCGTACTCGGCCATCACTGAAATTTCATGAGCTGCGAGACGATACTTTTCAAAATCACTTTTTTCATCTCGCCAATCCTGCCAATGTAGTTGAGTGGTGTAGGTGTCAGAATTGGAACGCGCGATACGATCGAGAGTTTCTACGGGAATACATTTTATATTTTCTTTGATGGGTAGAAGATCGACCAAGCGAATGGTCGCGTTCACGCGATCAATCTCTTTTTGCCCGATAGTTTCGAGAGCTGTAATAATATCCGTTACGTACTCACTATATTGACCACAATAAAAGCCGCCGCCACTGCCATCGGAGCCGCCTTCTTTTGCATGGGCGTTCGGTGAATGCCAAGTACTGGCGAGAGCTATAACAAAAATGCTGTACAAAATAGATTTGGCGAGGGCTGACATATTGTTCTCCTGTGTAACGAACAGGCGCTAATGCCTGCTGGTGTACCAATCGAAATAGCGCTTCGCATTAAATTTCACTAGAATTTCTTAGTTTAAAATGCTAAATACTTTTTACTTACAGATAAAAATTATGACTAAGGTA